>CADBMQ010000145.1 GCA_902795765.1 Oscillospiraceae bacterium
CCGAAGAACGCAGAACTCACCTTAAAGATTTGATGGAGTGGAAAAACCTCACTTTGACAAAGGTTTACGGTGCAGAGCCTTATACAATGGAAATGCTCGAAGAGTGGATTAACAAGTCTTGTGAAAAAATTAAGCCGTATGTTTGTGATACAGGTTCGATTTTGAAACAGGCTCAAAAGGATGGCAAGAAGATTTTGTTCGAGGCTCAACTCGGCTCACTTCGTGACCTTGACTACGGTATCCACCCGTACACAACTTCTTCAAATACAACCGCAGCATACGCACCAATCGGTTCTGGACTTCCGTCTGCTAAAATTGACGATGTTGTCGGTGTTGTAAAAGCATATTCGACTTGCGTCGGCGAAGGCCCGTTCGTTTGCGAAATGTTTGGCGAAGAGGCAGAAAAACTTCGTACAGAGGGATTTGAGTATGGTGCTAAAACAGGCAGACCTCGCCGTGTTGGTCCGATTGATATTGTAGCAACAAGATACGGTGTTGAGGCTCAGGCGGCAACTTGCATAGCACTCACAAAGCTCGACGTGTTGAGTTATCTCGATAAAATTCCTGTATGTACTCACTATATGCTCGATGGCAAACAGATTGATAATTTCCCGTTCCCGGTAGCGCTCAAACACGCAACACCTGTTGTTGAATACTTTGACGGCTGGAAATGTGATGTTTCAAAGGCTCGTAAGTGGGAAGACCTCCCGAAAGAAGCTCAGGACTATGTTTTATACATCGAAAAGATGATAGAATGTCCGATTAAGTATGTTTCGGTTGGCCCCGAAAGAGAAAGCATCATCATTAGATAACAGAAAGGAAGTTTGAATTATGACTAACAAGTATGAATCGCCATTATCGTCAAGATATGCGTCCGACTATATGCTCGGACTTTTCTCGTCCGATACACGTTATCAAACTTGGCGCAAACTTTGGGTTGCTCTTGCCAAAGCAGAAATGAAACTCGGACTTCCTATCAATGAAAATCAGGTAAGAGAACTCGAAAAGCACATCACAGATATCGACTATGAATGTGTAAGAAATCGTGAAAAAGAAGTGCGCCATGACGTTATGGCACACGTATTTGCGTACGGCAAAGTTGCCCCCAGCGCTGCTGGAATTATCCACTTGGGAGCTACCAGCTGCTACGTTACAGATAATGCCGACTTAATAATTTATAGGGATGCTCTGCGCTATTTACGTGCAGAGCTTTTAGGTGTAATAAAAAATCTTTCTGATTTTGCCGATAAGTATAAGGCTTTGCCGACTCTCGGCTACACCCACTATCAACCTGCTCAGCTTGTAACAGTCGGCAAGCGTGCAACTCTTTGGATGCAGGATTTCCTTACCGACCTTAACGAAATCGACTTCGCAATCGAGAATATCAAGTTCCTCGGTTGCCGTGGTACAACAGGAACGGAAGCAAGTTTTGTTGACCTTTTCGAAGGCGATAATGCTAAAATTGACGAAATGAACAGAATGATAGCGTCTGACTTTGATTTTGACGAGTGCTTTGATGTTGCAGGTCAAACCTATCCCCGTAAAGTGGATTCGAGAATACTCAACTGCTTGTCATCAATCGCACAAAGTTGCTATCGTATGGCAAACGATATTCGTCTTTTGCAACACGATCGTCAGGTTGAAGAGCCGTTCGAGAAAAATCAAATCGGCTCGTCGGCTATGGCTTATAAGCGTAATCCGATGCGCAGTGAACGCATCTGCTCGCTTTCTCGCTATCTTATGGCAGACGCATTGAACGCTCCGATGACCGCTTCAACTCAATGGCTCGAAAGAACACTCGATGACTCGGCAAACCGTCGCATTTCGTTGCCCGAAGGTTTCCTTTGTGCAGACGCAATTCTTCGTCTTGCACTAAATGTTACCGACGGTATGCACGTCAACGAGAAAATTGTTGAAAGAACAGTTAAAGAATATCGCCCGTTCATCGCAACCGAAAATCTTATGATGGAAGCGGTAAAACGTGGTGGCAACAGACAGGAACTTCACGAAATCATTCGTAAATGTTCGATGGAAGCAACCGCCAAAATGAAGAATGGTGAAGAATGCGACCTTCTTGAAAGACTCGCAAACGAAAAGGAATTTGGTCTTACATTAGCAGAGATGAACGAGCTTCTGACCCCGTCACTCTATATCGGAAGATGTCCCGAGCAAGTAACTGCACTCCTTAATAAAATTAAGCCGTTGCTCGAAGGTGTGGGTAATTCGTCAGCAGAAATAAATATCTGATTTCAGATGTTTTATATAATTTAAAAGGGGGACTTTTATTATGAAAAAGACAGAACAGTTGTATGAGGGAAAGGCAAAAAAGGTTTTCAATACAGAAGACCCGAATCTTTTGATTGTGTCGTACAAAGACGATGCGACCGCATTTAACGGTCAGAAAAAGGGTACAATCAATCAAAAAGGTATCATCAACAATCAGATGAGCAACTTCCTTATGCAGATTATTGAAAAGGACGGCGTTCCGACTCACTTTGTTGAAGAGATAAATGAGCGTGAAACCGTTGTTAAACGTGTTGAAATCATTCCGCTCGAAGTAATTGTCCGTAACATTTCGGCAGGTTCTTTCGCAAAGCGCTATGGCGTTGACGAGGGTATCGTTTTTGAACAGCCAACAGTTGAATTTTCATATAAGAATGACGATCTTGGTGATCCGCTTATGTCCCCGCTCCATGCTATTGCTCTAAAACTTCTTACTCAGGACGAGATGGACAAGATTACTGACTACGCATTGCGTGTAAACAAAATCCTTAAAGAATTTTGGGTTCAAAGAGGAATTACTCTTGTGGACTTCAAAATAGAATTTGGTAAAACCGTAGACGGCACAGTTATCCTTGCAGACGAAATCAGTCCAGACACTTGCCGCTTGTGGGACACAGAAACAGGCGAGAAGTTGGACAAGGATCGCTTCCGTCGAGACCTCGGTGGCGTAGAAGATGCGTACTTCGAGGTAATGAGAAGGCTTAGAGAGAATGACAAATAATTTTTCCGACCGGCATCTCCACGAAGAATGTGGAGTATTCGGCATTTTTTGCCCGACACGGCAAAAAGTAGCACAAACTGTATATTATGGCCTTTATGCTTTACAGCATAGAGGTCAGGACAGTGCAGGAATTGTCGTCAATGACGACGGACTTTTTTCGGTTGAAAAGGGGCTCGGACAGGTGAACGATGCGTTCACTCCCGAAAAGCTCGATGCACTCGGCGAAGGAAATATCGCAGTCGGTCATGTTCGCTATGCGACAACAGGCTCAGATAGTGCGAGAAATATTCAGCCGATTGTTGTCAACCATGTCAAAGGTCCGCTTGCACTTGCTCACAACGGCAATTTGACTAACTCATACGAGTTGCGGCACACTTTGGAAATGAACGGAGCAATATTCCACACAAGCACCGATTCGGAAGTAATTTCGTATATCATCGTGCGTGAGAGAATTTTGCAAAGTTCAATCGAAAAAGCATTGTCGGCAACGATGAACCAAATACAAGGCGCATATTCGCTTGTAATATCGTCGCCGTCAAAACTCATCGCTGCCCGTGACCCGAATGGTTTTAGACCGCTCTGTTACGGCACTATGGATGACGGCTCGTATGTTTTTGCGTCCGAGTCTTGCGCACTTGATTCGGTTCACGCAAAATTTGTCAGAGATTTATTGCCTGGTGAGATTGCGATTGTCGATTCAAACGGAATTCGTTTTGACACATCGCATTGCAATACTGCAAAGAAGAGTTTATGCGTCTTTGAGTATATCTATTTTGCTCGTCCCGACTCGGTTATCGACGGTGCGAGTGTTAGTCTTGCAAGACAGAAAGCAGGAGAGTTTCTGGCAGAAGAGCATCCGGTTGATGCGGATATTGTCATAGGCGTACCCGACTCGGGACTCGAAGCGGCGCTTGGCTATTCAAAGCGTTCGGGAATTCCGTTCGGACTCGGATTTACAAAAAACAAGTATATCGGCAGAACTTTTATCGGTGCAGAGCAGTCGCTTCGTGTGAACAGCGTCAGCATCAAACTCAACCCGATAAGAAGTATAGTCGAAGGCAAGAAAATTGTGCTTGTGGACGATTCAATCGTTCGTGGTACAACGAGTAAACGCATTGTATCTTTACTGCGTGAAGCGGGTGCAAAGGAAATACATATGCGAATAAGTTCGCCATTGTTTGTGGCGCCGTGTTACTACGGAACTGACGTTGACGATGCGAACGAACTTATTGCCAATAAACACTCAGTTGAAGAAATAGCAGAAATCATCGGTGCAGATACACTTGCGTATATAAGCATTGATAATGCCCGTAAACTAACGGGTTGTGATACAGGTTTCTGTACCGCTTGTTTCGGTGGAGATTACCCCGTCAAGCCGTCAAGCGAAATCAAAAAATCAAGATTTGAAAACCGAATCAGCGACAATAAAAA
>CADBMQ010000146.1 GCA_902795765.1 Oscillospiraceae bacterium
AAACGGAGCATCGCAAATAGCCAAAGAAATACTGCTTTTTGCAGGTGCAAGACTATTTACATTCTTTGTTGAAATAGCATTTATGGTAGTAACAATTTCTGTAATGGGAATGAATGACAAGCTGTCAAAAATCCTTGCACAGATAATTGTATTGATAGCAAATTATATATTAAGTAAAATTTTGGTTTTCAGAAAACCTAAGGATAAGGAGAGTTAAAATGTCAGGTGCTTTTAGTGTGAAAAAGCAAAGCAAATCGAAAGAAATTCAAGAAAAAAAAGACGGATTTTTGTATCATAATAGATACGTCTTTCTTGCATTTTTAGTACCGTTTGTTTTGGTAGTCTACGGTTTCTATTGCTCGAACTTCTCACCGTTCGGTGATAATCAGGTTCTTGTAATAGATATGTGGCATCAGTATTTTCCGTTCTTCAACGAGTTCCAAACCAAGTTGCAATCTGGTGGCAGTATGCTTCATTCTTGGAGTGGTGCGCTCGGAACAAACTTCATTGCGGTTATTGCGTATTACGTTGCAAGCCCGCTCAATTTGATTTGTATTCTTTTCCCGAAGGAATATCTTGTTGAGTGTATGGCGTTCATCATCGCACTCAAAATCGCTCTCGCAGGTACATTTATGTGCATCTACTTGCGCAGTATGTTCAAGCGTTGCGATATAAGCACAGTAACATTCTCAATGCTCTATGCACTTTGTGCATATTCAATGGGTTACTATTGGTGCTGGATGTGGCTTGATTGCTTGGCACTTTTGCCACTTTGTATGCTCGGTCTTAATAAATTAATTGACGAGGGCAAATTCAGACTCTATACAATCTCACTTGCACTTATACTTATCGGTAACTACTATATCGGTGTAATGGTATGTATCTTCATTATGTGCTACTATCCGATACTCTACTTCCAAAGAGAAGAGGCAAAAGGCGCAAAGGTTTGTGCAATCACAACTGTAAAAGCAGTTCTTTTCTCGGGTATCGCAATAATGCTTGCGGCAATAATTCTTGTGCCGACATATATGAGTATGCAGTACACATATTATATCGACCAAAAAATGCCGACAACAAATACTTTCTACAACCCGATAATGAATGTGTTTACAAACTTGCTTCCGCAGGTTAAATTGACAGTAAGAGGCGGTTTGCCGAACATCTATTGTGGACTTATTTCTGCAATGCTCGGTGTAATGTTCTTGCTCTGCAAAAAGATTCCTGCACGCAAAAAGATACTCAACTGCGTAATTTTGGCATTCTTGGTGCTCAGCTTCAACTGGAACAAACTCGACTTCATTTGGCACGGTATGCACTTCCCGAACGAACTTCCGTACAGATATTCATTTGTATTCTCGTTCATACTTGTAATAATGGCATACGAGGCATTTGTGAATTTGAAAGATATAACACCAACTCAAATTGGTGGAACAGTTGCAGGTGGCTTCATCTATGTTGTCCTTCAACAGATTATAAACAAGGATGCGTTTGAAGATACAAAGATTTATATAATTCTTTTGTTCCTTGCATTGTACGGCATAGCACTTGCAGTATATAAATCAGGTAAGTTCAAAGAGGCAGCTGCTTGTGTTGTAATTTTCCTTATCGCATTTGGCGAAATGGCAATCTATACCGAGCAGAGTGTAACCGAGGTTGGTAACTCAAATAAAGTAACCTACTATACCGATTATGATAATATCCAATCGGTACTCGCAAAGATTGAAGATAAAGACAATGGCTTCTATCGTGTTGAAATGAACGAGCCGTGGACTTGTAACCCAGGTTCACTTTATGGCTATCGTGGTGTATCACAGTTCTCATCTGAAATCAATAGTAATGTAAGTTATATGATGAAATATATCGGTATCGCATCAGATCCGGGTTCAAACAGTTTTATCTATCGTACTTCATCTCCTGTAACAAACGCAATGCTTAACATCAAGTATTTGTTTGGTAAGAACACAACTATTAACGATAGTTCGCTCACTCCGATTTTCCAAGAGGGCAGCACACACGCATACGAGAATAAATATCCATTGTCAATCGCTTATGGGGCAAGACAATCTGCACTTAATTGGAACTATCAAATGAGCAATCCGATTGATGTTCAGGAAAATTGGATTACCGCAGTTACTGGCAGAAAGTATAATGTTTACAAACGTGTTGCAGATCCTGTTATCAGCGGTTCAAATGTTGTTGTTGGTAATATCTCCAATGGTAAAGTCGGTGTTTCGAGTGAAAACAGCGGTGCAGCATCAACAATCACACTCACATACACAGCCGCAGAAAAAGGAACATTCTACGCATTTATTGATACAGACAATGCTCAGTCAATCAGCGCAACAACATCAAATGGTACCGCAATCGGATTTGAAACCAACCGTGGTGCAATTTCGAGCATCGGAGATTTGAATGTTGGTGATACTGCAACTATCACAGTCAACTACGAAGAGGGAAGAGCGTGTGACTTCTATTGCGATATGCGTCAGTTCGACTTCAATGCTTGGAACGAGGCTTATGGAATTATCTCTTCGCAAATGCTCAATGTAACAGAACATTCAGACACATATTTGTGTGGTGACATTACAATGAAGCAAGACGGCGTTCTTATGACATCTATCCCGTATTCAGATGGTTGGACTGTTAAAGTAGACGGCGAAACTGTTGAAAAATCTTGTGTTGGCGATAATGCGTTGATAGCTGTTGAACTTAGTGCAGGACAGCATAAAGTTGAGTTCTCGTATATGCCCGAAGGATTTATCATCGGTGTATTGCTCACAATTCTCGGCATAGCTTTGCTTATTATGATTTACTTCATCTATAAAAATCAAGAAACAGTAATGGCCCGCTTGTTCCCGAAAAAGGCGGCATTGCAAGCTGAAACTGCTAAAAATAGCAAAACTGCAACCAAAAAGAACGAATCGAAATCTAATAAAGTATTAGATGCGAAAGCAGAGCCTGTTAAGGAAAACAAGGATAAAGTTGAAATTCCGAGTTCAATTCCCGACAGTTACTCTGAAAACGCCAAATTTGATATTGACGAAACAGATACAAAAGCAAAAAGCGAAGAATCTAATTTCGGTACAGTCGAAGCAGGCGAAAAATTATCTGACGAAGAAATCTCCAATTTGATGGACGATATCTTTGATAAGAAAAACTAATAAAGAAAGCCGTTTTCTCTTTCGAGAAAACGGCTTTTAATATAGAAATTAAATAAAACACAATAAAAACTAATGTTATGAAATGAGAGATTCACAAGAAGAAGCCTATATTGAATGTCGATGAAATGATTTTTAAAGTTTAAGAAAATCAAGGAAATCGTTAATCAAGATACGATTTATATATGAAGAAAAGCGGAAGGGCATCAATTTGAAGTCCTTCCGCTATTTTTCTATATCATAAATATTAACTTGATAATGTAATACTAAAACTGGCTAATCATTCCAGCCGAGTATCTAGATATAAGCGCAGAATCAAGTTCATCAACTTCGCCATCGTCGTTAACATCGGCAACTGCTTGTTGTTCAGATGTTAAATCTGTCATGCCTGCTGAATATCTTGCGACAATCGCAGAATCAAGTTCGTCAACTTCGCCATCACCGTTTACATCACCGAGATTGCTCGGTTTCTCAGGTTCATCCAAATTGCCACGAGTCAACTTTGTCGGTCTGCTAGCGATTATTTCATTTGCATCGGTGTAGACTGTGCCGTTATTGCCGATCCACACTGGACTGATGCTGATCAGCTGGTCAGCTGAAGTAACACCGAAACTGTCGAAGCCCCAAAGTATCCTGTCGTTCATCTCCACTTCGGACAGCGAAATACAACCTCTGAGTATATTGTCCGTATACGCAATGGTCGGAGCAAAGTTACCAATCTTCAATCGGAACAGACGACTGCATTGACGGAACATATCGTCCATAACGCCGTCTACATCGTTTCCTGCCTCAAAACTGCTCAGGTCAAGTTCGTAGAGATAGACGCAACCGGCGAACATTTCTCTCATATAGTCCACGTTTTTTGTATTAAAATTGCTTACATCGACGTGAGTCAGTTTACTGCAACCATAGAACATTCGTGTCATGCTATATGCACGGGAAGTGTCTAAATATCTCAGGTTGGCAGAGGTAAGATGTA
>CADBMQ010000147.1 GCA_902795765.1 Oscillospiraceae bacterium
GCTACAATTTCATCGGGCGAATTGCCATAGCTCAACGCAAGTGCTTTCGCTTTGGCAACGCTCATTCTACGAGCAATGATGATGTACGGTTGCTTTTGAATGTCGGTGCAGTCACAGTCGCCAAAAAACACATTTTCGATTCCGACCGTTTCGCATTTTACATCGCCACGAATTTCGAGTTTACGCAAATCATCTAAAAATCTGCCCGTATGCACCTCGCTATCCCAATAGGCGTACACAATTCCTGTGCCTGTGATGTACGAGTCTTTGAGCGCTTTCATCACAACTCTGTCAAATCCCATTCGTTCGCTGATGGCGCTGAAATATTCATTCATAGCGTTCACTGCTTCGCTTGTCTGCGTGTCGAGTGACAAGTCGCCTCTCGCAGAAAAACGAACAGTTAGCGGTGCAGAAAGAATTGCGGAAGTTTTAAATTCGCCAATTCGTTTTATCACGTTATATCGAACGAGTGGTCGATTATGCGGTGCATTTGCTCCCCACTGATCGCCACTATAAAATCTGCGGTTTATTCCTGCTTGGGTGGTTATTCCGTTTCTGCCGATTGCCGACTTTTTGGAGCCTGCTTTGTTGTATTGTGCGTAGATTTCACTATATAGTGATTTATTCATTTTAATCATTCCTTTCGGCAAAGGGTGCGGAATTCCGCACCCTCGCTGGTTTAATAAACGTATGCGAATACTGTTGATTTTTTGCTATCGGGTACGAGCAAATCGTAGTAGATACGATAATCAAACTTGTATGCGTCAAGGCTCTGGTTCTGGTCGGGTTCGAACACACGAATTTTCTCGGTCTTTTTGATGAGAGATGCCGCCTTTTTCGGAAGCACGATTGCACCGATATTCTGCGCATTGCCCGAAGGAGCAAAACCGCCGTCTGTCTGACCTGATGTCACACCATCGTTGAATGTGTATGCAGTTTTCATTCTGCGATCAGATACGGGAATGAGCGCACATCCATTGAGCATTTTTACTGTTGTATTGATATTGCCCTTTTCAAAGTCACCGATGTCGAGTCTGCGCTGAATTTCCTCGCTATTCATAATTGCGTTGTAAACAGTCGGATTGAGAAAAGCAACTAACGGCTCGTCATAACCTGCTTTGTCATTTACATCTGCGATGAGTTTTGTGAGAAGTGCTACGCAACCATTTTCGATTGTTTTGCCTTGTGCAAGTGTTTCGGTCTGCGACTCGTCATTTGCAATTTTTGCGAGTTTTGAAAGTGTGTATGCGTCAACTTCGGGTGCTACTTCTGTGCGAACGAACTCGCCCATCAACTGGCCTGCAAGATTTGATACGCCGATTTCGTCCATATCCTCACGGTCGATTGTGAAAGTTCTGCCACGGTCACGAGTGAGTGTATATGACTTATGCGAAAGAGTTACACCGCCTGTTGCAAAGCCTGAATCACGATTATAGTCGCCGAGTCCGACAAAATCAACACTCGGTACGAGTACGGTTTTTGCACCGACAAATTTTGCTCTCATTACGTTGTCTGCCATAAATGCAGTTACTGATTTTTGAACGAGTTGCTCGTCCAAGCCGTCTGTAAGTTTTGTTTTAAATTATAATGTATTGATTGACATAAATTTTTGTCCTTTCTTATTTTTGTAATCCTTTAAGCATTGCGCTGACTGCACCCGAATTTTGGGAGTGGTCAGCCGTTTTCATACTGCCGATTGTTGTATCGTAATGCTTTATCGCATTTTCGGCATAATTTTGGCAAACCTGCCCTTTCTTATAGAGATAACGCAGATAAGCGTCGGTTACGCTGATACCACGCTCAACAGAAAGATCGGTTACCTCACGAGGAAGTGTGCTGTCATCAACGTTCGGAAATAGTTCGCTAAAATCGTCCTTTTTCTCGTTGAGCACTCCAACTCGTTGCTTATACACTTTTGTCAAATCGCAAAGTTCAGTTTCACTTATATCGGGATATTTTTCTTTTAGACTCTCGATTGCTTCTGCTTCGAGTTCGCTGACATATTCCGACACACCAACGCCATTTATCGACGCAGGTAGTGCGAGTGATGAAAGTGTATTTTCAAATTTAAGCCCGATTTGGGCATACTTTTTTGCCGTCTCCTCATCGAGTGGCAAATCACGGTGATTAAAGCGCACCGTGAGCGCCGTTTCACGGATTTCCTCTGGTTTGGAATTTTCCATTAAACTTCTCCTTTCTAAACTGTCCATAACATTCTGCCGTTGATGTTCGGCAGTCGTTCGGCGGTACGGTGAAAATAGTTCATTTCGGTCATTGCATATCGAA
>CADBMQ010000148.1 GCA_902795765.1 Oscillospiraceae bacterium
AAAGTGGAAATTCACCGCAAGTAAAGTTGTAGGTTCGGAAGTTGAGTCGGGCGACTTTTTGGGTGTAGTTCAGGAGTCGGCAGTAGTTGAGCATCGCATTTTAGTGCCGAATGGCATTTCGGGTGTGATTGAGTCAATTGCAGACGGCGAGTATGACATAACCGAAACAGTCGCAGTTATCAAAGACAAAAACGGCGAGAGCCACAAAATCAGTATGATGCAAAAGTGGCCTGTTCGTGTCGGCAGACCGTACAAGCAAAAGCTCTCTCCCGATATTCCGCTTGTAACAGGTCAGCGTGTTATAGATACAATGTTCCCAATCGCAAAAGGCGGTGTTGCGGCAGTACCCGGACCGTTCGGCTCGGGCAAAACAGTTGTCCAACACCAACTTGCAAAATGGGCAGCCGCAGATATAATCGTGTATATCGGTTGTGGCGAACGTGGTAACGAAATGACAGACGTTCTCAATGAGTTCCCCGAACTCAAAGACCCACGCACAGGCTCGTCACTTATGGAGCGTACCGTTCTCATCGCAAATTCATCTGATATGCCTGTTGCCGCTCGTGAAGCGTCAATCTATACAGGTATCACAATCGCAGAATACTTCCGTGATATGGGCTATACAGTCGCACTTATGGCAGACTCGACTTCTCGTTGGGCAGAGGCATTGCGTGAAATGTCGGGCAGACTTGAAGAAATGCCGGGTGAAGAAGGTTACCCCGCATATCTCGGCTCTCGTTTGGCACAGTTCTATGAGCGTGCAGGTCGTGTAATCGTCAACGGAAGCGGTAACACAGAAGGTGCGTTGTCGGTAATCGGTGCGGTATCTCCTCCTGGTGGTGACATTTCCGAACCGGTATCACAGGCAACTTTGCGTATCGTTAAAGTGTTCTGGGGACTTGATGCCTCACTCGCATATAAACGTCATTTTCCTGCAATCAACTGGCTTAATTCATATTCGTTGTATCTCGATATGCTTCAAGGTTGGTACGGCGAAAATGTTAGTGATGAGTGGATGCCACTCAGAGCGAGAATGATGCTCATACTTCAAGAAGAGGCAGAACTCGAAGAAATTGTAAAACTTGTCGGTATGGACGCACTCGGCTCACAAGACCGATTGAAACTTGAAGCAGCACGTTCAATTCGTGAGGATTTTCTCCATCAAAATGCTTTCCACGAGGTAGACACATACACATCAATGGATAAGCAGTTGCTTATGATGAAAGCGGTACTTTCATATTACGATAAATGTTCAGACGCACTTTCTCAAGGTGCCGACATCAATGCACTTGTGTCACTCGGTGCGAGAGAGTTGATAGGCAGATTTAAGTATCAGCCCGAAGAGAATGTAGCAGAAGAATTTAAGAAGATAGAAGAACAACTTGACGGCGAAATTTCACTCGCAGTCAACAATGCAAAGAACGCATAAGGAGGGACAATTATGGCAAAAGAATATAGAACTATCGAAGAAGTTGCAGGTCCTCTTATGCTTGTTCGTCAGGTTGAGGGAGTTAAGTACAACGAACTCGGCGAAATTGAGCTGAAAAACGGCGAACGCCGTCGTTGTAAGGTGCTTGAAGTAAACGGCACAGACGCACTTGTTCAATTGTTTGAAAACTCGGCAGGCATCAACCTTGATTCGTCAAAGGTTCGTTTCTTAGGCAGATCAATGGAACTTGCCGTATCTCCCGATATGTTGTCACGAGTTTTCGATGGACTCGGCAACCCGAAAGACGGTGGTCCCGAACTCATTCCCGAAAAGCGAATGGACGTAAACGGCACACCGATGAACCCTGCGGCAAGAAACTATCCGCAAGAGTTCATCCAAACAGGTGTTTCTGCTATTGACGGACTCAACACCCTTGTTCGTGGTCAAAAATTGCCGATTTTCTCGGCATCAGGCTTGCCCCATGCGGCACTTGCGGCTCAAATTGCCCGTCAAGCAACCGTACTTGGCGATAACGAGCAGTTCGCAGTTGTTTTTGCGGCAATGGGTATCACATTTGAAGAGTCGAACTATTTTATCGAAAGCTTCAAAGAAACAGGCGCTATCGACCGAACTGTAATGTTCGTAAATCTCGCTAACGACCCTGCTGTCGAGCGAATTGCAACTCCGAAAATGGCACTCACAGCAGCAGAATATCTTGCATTTGACAGAGGAATGCACGTTCTCGTTATTATGACCGACATCACAAACTATGCCGATGCATTGCGTGAGGTTTCGGCGGCTCGCAAGGAAGTTCCCGGCAGACGAGGATATCCTGGTTATATGTACACCGACCTTGCAACACTCTATGAGCGTGCAGGCAGACTTAAAGGTAAAGACGGCTCGATAACTCTTATCCCGATTTTGTCGATGCCCGAAGATGATAAAACTCACCCGATTCCCGACCTTACAGGCTACATCACAGAGGGACAGATTATCCTTTCTCGTGAACTTTATCGTAAAGGTGTCACACCACCTATTGATGTTTTGCCGTCACTTTCTCGTTTGAAAGATAAGGGTATCGGCGAAGGCAAAACCCGTTCCGACCACGCAAGCACCATGAACCAGCTTTTTGCGGCATACGCTCGTGGCAAGGAAGCAAAGGAACTTATGGTAATTCTCGGCGAGTCGGCTTTGACTGATATAGATAAACTCTATGCAAAATTTGCAGACGAATTTGAGCAGAAGTATGTCTCCCAAGGTAACAACGCAAACCGTACAATCGAAGAAACTCTCGAAATCGGTTGGGAGTTGCTCCGTATTTTGCCTCGCTCGGAACTCAAACGTATCGATGATAAATATCTCGATATGTACTATGAAAAAGCGTAATTTTTTGATGAAAGGAACGGTCTAAAAGGTGGCTGTTTTAAACGTAAATCCAACCCGTATGGAACTCTCACGGCTCAAAAAGCGACTGACAACGGCTGTCCGTGGTCACAAACTTTTAAAAGACAAACGTGACGAGCTTATGCGAATTTTCCTTAAAACCGTGCGTGAAAATAAAGCACTCCGTGCGAGTGTTGAAGAGCGAATTGCAATCGCAAACGACCATTTTTCGGTAGCGTCTGCGGTTATGCTTGACGAGGTTGTAAACTCGGCTTTGCTTTTGCCAAAGCAGGAGGTAACGCTCGA
>CADBMQ010000149.1 GCA_902795765.1 Oscillospiraceae bacterium
TAACAAAAGGCTTTATGTCCGAGAAACGCTATGGATTCGAAGAGATAACCTATCTTTTGCTTTTCGGTGAACTGCCGACTGCTCATCAACTCAAAGAATTTTGCGATACATTGTCGGATTATCGTTCGTTGCCACCTTCATTTGTGCGTGACTTGATAATGAAAGCACCGTCAAGGTGTGTTATGAACTCACTTGCAAGAAGTGTGCTTATTTTATACTCATATGATAAAAATGCAGACGATACTTCAATCCCGAACGTACTTCGTCAATGTATTCAACTTATCTCGACAATGCCGCTTATGTCGGTCTACGGCTATAATGCGTATGAATATTATCTCAACAATTCGGGTACGTTTTTCATAAACGAACCTCAAAAAGAGTTGTCATAGTCCGAGAACATTCTCCATATGCTCCGCAGAGATGGTAGTTATACCGATTTGGAGGCAAAAATTCTCGACTTGGCGTTGGTTATCCATGCAGAGCATGGCGGCGGTAACAACTCGTCATTTACAACTCATGTTGTAACCTCGTCAGGAACAGATACCTATTCGGCAATCGCAGCGGCTCTCGGCTCGCTCAAAGGTCCGAAACACGGTGGTGCAAATATCAAAGTCTGCCATATGATGGACAATATTTTGGAAAATGTGAAAGACTGGAAAGACGATGACGAAATCAGCGCATATCTCCAAAAAATATTGCATGGCGAAGTGTTCGATAAATCGGGACTTATCTATGGAATAGGCCACGCAATCTATTCGGTGTCCGATCCTCGTGCAGAGGTGTTCAAATCGTTTGTCGAAAGTCTTTCGGTTGAAAAGGGCAGACACGATGAGTACGAACTTTATGCGTCGATAGAGCGACTTGCCCCGAAACTCATCAATGGCGAACGCCGTATGTATAAAGGTGTATCTGCGAATGTGGACTTTTATAGTGGCTTTGTTTATCGTATGCTTGGACTCCCCGAAGAACTGTTCACTCCGCTTTTTGCGATGGCTCGTATTTCGGGATGGAGTGCGCATAGAATTGAAGAACTTGTGAATGGCGGAAAGATTATCCGTCCTGCATATATGGCAGTGGCAGACCGCCGTGAATATGTCAGTATGAATGATAGATAACAAAAAACACTCTCGAAAGAGAGTGTTTTTCTTATACATTTTTTAGGTTGTCGAGTGCGTCTTTGTTGTTTCCGATAATCATAGAAACCATGTCGCACTTGTTTATCTTTTCGCAATCACCACAAGTAGCGTATTTTTTCTCCAAACCGCATTGCCGTATTGGGCAAAGACTGTCGCAAAATGGAGTTTTCACGCCATTTGTCCGACACCCTTCGCAGTTGATCATCTCTTTTGTGATTTCAACTCCGTTCATTTCGCTCCAAAGTTTTGCAGTTTTGATACGCAATTCGTCATCATTGTTCTTTGTAGCAATAAAAGCGTCACATTTTTCGCAGTCAAGACCGCAGTATGCAATAAAATCTTTCATAAAATTCTACACCAATTCGTCAATCAAATTAAGCCAATCTCCGTAGATTTTCTGCTTTGAAAATCTGCCAATATCGGTCTGTGTAAATTCGGACATTTTTGAACGCAAATCGGGATTTTGAAGCAGTTCGCAAATGCTATCTGCCATTTTTTCGATGTCATAAGGTGGTATTAAAATACCATCTTTTCCGTTTGCGACAATATCGGACGGACCTGTCATAATATCGAAACTGACAATCGGCAAACCACACGATTTTGCTTCGAGCAAAACCAACGGCAATCCCTCACGGTAAGACGGCATAACATACATAGCGTAGTTTTTGTAGAGCGTGTTCAAGTTGTCGCACATACCCATAAAATTGACGTTCGACTCAATTCCAAGTTCACGAGCCTGATTTTCGAGATTGCTTCTCAATTCACCGTCGCCATAGATGTCAAGCACACAGTCGGGGCACTTTTTCGCAACCTTCTGCATAACTTCCAAAAGCATATTAAAGCCTTTTTCTTTTGTAAATCTACCTGCGGAAACGATTTTCCGAGAGTTGCAGTCGTATCCGTCAAACTTGTAGTTTTCGGTGTCAACCCAGTTATAAATGCAACGAGTTTTCTTGCGAACGGGCAAAATACGGCAGTAATCATCAGCGTTGATATTAGTTAGCGTAACCAACTTATTGCAACGAATAGCCGTTGAAAGGCGCATAACAACAGCATCTTTCTCATTCCATTGGTTTTTAAGTGAACCGTGGTCGCAGAAAATAACCTTTGCTTTTGCAGACTTACAAGCACCTGTCGCAACAAAACCTGCCCAATGACCTTGCAAAATAGCAACGTCAATTTCGTTTGATTTTATGTATTCAAAAATCGGCTTTTTAAATGACTTAAACATCTCACGCAAATGAGTTCGTTTGAGCCCCAAATTATGATATTTAATTCTCGAATCAAGTTTGTAAGCGGCTTTTCCATCGGGACTGCCACTTGAACACAAACTCAAAATGTGAGTTTCAAAATCTTCTGCAAATTTATTTGCAATCGATGCAGTAACGTGTTCAACACCGCCGAAGTTGGTAAAATCGAAGTCGATAATGCAAATTTTCATCTAAAAGACCTCTTACTTGCTGATTTTACGATACTTTTTCGAGTATGCGTAAAGGAAAGTCTTGTAAAACAACTCGCTAACCATAAGACCGCTCATAGCGAGCTTTCTACCACCGCCAACAAGAGGATTAGCCTTAATACCCTTGTAGTTTTTACGCAAAAAGGCGATAATCTCTTTTTTCTTTGCCTTGTCTTTGAAGTTCTTGGTGTTGAGCATCTTGTCGAGAATGTAGAAATAACTCCAATAAACACGGAATTGAGCGTCCTTAATGAGCTTCGGAAACTTTTTCTCAACAATCTTGTAGTTATTTTCGTAAGCCTCGATAATGCTCAAATCCGATGGCTTGTAGCCCGAAGTTGTAATTGTGCCTTCGTGATGAACGTAGTAGTACATCGGAGCCATATCGAAAACTGCCTTTTTAGTAAGACAAACATACGGAATGATAAAATGAGCATCTTCCGAAGTCTTGCCCTTTAAAAACTTGTTTTTAAGTAGCAAACTCTTTTTGTAAAGTTTGTTTGCGGCAGAAACAGACGCATTCTCGCCGTCCAAAATAAGTTTGATGGTTTCTTCGGTTTCGGCAGTAAATCTGCCCGAAGTCTTTTTATAAGCAGGGCGCATTTCGTTTTCGTAAACACCCATAAAACCAACTGCCGCCATATCGGCATTTTCTGTTGTGATACATTCATATAATGTTTCAAACATTTTCTCGTCAACATAGTCATCGCTGTCAACAAAGCCGACATACTCAGCCGAAGCTGCATCAATTCCGAAATTACGAGCATCCGACAAACCACCGTTAGCCTTGTGGATAACCTTAATACGGCTATCCGTTTTTGCCAACTCATCGCACATAGCAGGGCTATTGTCGGAAGAACCGTCATCAACTAAAATAATTTCAATATTTTCAAGCGTCTGTGCAGTAAGAGATGCAACGCATTTTTCAAGGTATTTTTCAACATTGTAAACAGGTACAACAACTGTAACTTTCGGTGACATAATTAACCTCCGATTAAGATTTCTTTCCGATGTGTTTAACACGTTCAATACATTCTTTCAACTCTTTCGGCTCAAACACAAAGTTTACGGCAAGGAAAATCAATGTTGCGCAAACACCGAAAATAACACTCTGCATAACCCAAACGAGCCAACTGTCGGTAGTCATATTGCAAAGATTTATACCACCGAAAACGAGCAGGCAAGTAAGCACGGCATTTCTGCCAATACGGAACAAACTTTTACCAAGAGTGCCTTTGACAAAATGCTTTGCGCTGTAAAAAACAATATCGGTCGTGCGGTAGAAATAGGACGCACAAGTACCAATCAAAACACCGACCATACCGAGTTTGAAAATCAAAACAATCGAAAGAATAAGGTTGATAGCCGCTTCTAAAACAGCTCTGCCTTGTGTTTCTCTGAAATGACCTGCCGAAACAATAAGTGTAAGACCCGGCAAACGCAAACTCTTCAAAATAGCAGAAATTGTGAAAAGTGCAACCAAAGACCAACGCAGATAAATCTGACTGTCGGCAAAATCGGCACTATACAATCCGATAAACGGATACATCAAAACTGCCATACAAGTGAACGTGATGAACGTAAGCACAAAAACAATCAATTCATAAGTGCTGTAACTTTTACGCAAAACTTCGGTTTCGCCTGTTGAGATAACTTGTCCGAAAGACGCATTCAAACCACTTGAAAGCGAGTTCAATGCACTATACAAGCCATTCATAACAAGATAGTAAACACCGTAAACACTAACCTCAACCAAAGCATTGTGCGATAGCAAAATTGTCAGCAAAACAACGTCTGTGTTGTTGCAAATCATACCGACAATTTGGTGCAAAAGTGCCGAGTAGCGTTGGCTAAATGCCGCTTTATCGGGCTTCACTTTGAAGTCAAGAAAACAGTATTTTCTTCGAACATAGATGATAATTGCAAGTGTTCGCAAAACGTAAACAACCGCAACAACACCTTTAACAATAAGAGCGGAAACTTCCATTTTGATAAGTACAATGGAAGCGACTAGTGTGATGAAAATACCAATAATCTGGAATATATAAATAATATATCCACGTTGGTCGGCAGTCAGCAAAACACGATATTTGCCCAAAATAAAGTAGTCAACAATGCCGTTTACCGAAAGGATAATAATCATCATTCGAATAAAGGTCAAGTCTGCAATTTCGTTTTGAGCGATAAAAGGATATGCGATAATCAATATCGCATCGAGTCCCAAAAAGAGAAATCCCGATAAGAAGTAAAACTGCTTTGCCGCAGAAACAACACCGTTGATTTTTTTGTAGTTGTTTTCGGCAAGTGGTTTATAAAGTGCAACAATACCAGCCGCACCAACACCTGCCTCAACCAAAGTCATATAAGTTATAAATTGGTTGATAGATGTAACAAGTCCGTTGACAGCCGAGCCGTAAAGGGCCGTAAAAAATCGGGGAACGATAATACCCGAAATAGCGGTCGCAAGTTCAAGCAATAGGCTGAACACCATATTTTTCATTGCTAACTTTGTACGCATAATAAATTCCTTCTATAAAAGCCTAATTAGGCAACGCACCAAACGCAGAAAAAAGTCTGCCCAATGCGTTGCCTGATTTTGTTAGATATATTCTTTTACAATTTCGCAGAAACACTCAATAATATAGTCAACCTGCTCGTCAGTAAGACAAGTGTGGAGAGGGAGAGTGATTTCGTTGACAAAACGCTCGTAAGCGTTCGGATAGTCTGTAATATCGAAACCGAGCTTCTTGTAAGCAGTGTGCATAGGTAGAGGCTTGTAGTGAACATTACAAGCAATACCGCATTTAGCCATCTTAACGATAATTTCGTTTCGCTGTTCCAAAGTGATGTTCGGAATACGAGTCGGATACAAATGACCACTCGAACGATATTTTTCAGTGTAGTGAGGCAAAACTTCAATTCCGAGTGGCTTAAAAGCGGCATCGTAACGAGCAATAATTTCCTCACGGCGTTTAAGCATATTAGGATAACGCTCAAATTGAGCCAAACCTACTGCCGCCATAATATCAGTCATATTGCACTTGTACCAAGGACCCACAATATCATATTCCCAAGCACCAAGTTGGTTTTTCGCAAGAGCGTCCTTGCTTTGACCGTGCAAACTGAAAAGTTGAAGTTGGTGGTAGATTTTATCATCGTCAATTCCATCAATATGGCGCCAAACCATGGCACCGCCTTCGGCAACAGTCAAGTTTTTAACTGCGTGGAAACTGTAATTCGTGAAGTCTGCAACATTGCCGACCATTTTGCCGTTCCATTGTGCACCAAAAGCGTGAGCACCGTCTGCAACAACTGCAACTCTGCCGAGAGCCGACTGAAAAACGCCATTCGGCTTGAAAAGAGATTTTTTGTTCTCAATAGCTTTGAAAATGCGATCATAGTCGCACGGAACTCCGCCGTAATCAACGGGGATAATTGCCTTTGTGCGTTCTGTGATAGCCTCTTCCATAGCATCATAGTCCATTTCGTAACTGCCTTTTTGACAGTCAACCAAAACAATCTTCGCACCAACGTGTGCGATAACAGAAGCAGAAGCAGTATAGGTGTAAGCGGTAGTAATAACTTCATCGCCTTCGCCGATTTGCAAAAGGCGAAGAGCCATCTCGGCACAAGCGGTCTGCGAATTCAAGCAAACACATCTCGGAGTGCCAATCCACTCTGCAATCTTCTTTTCAAACAATTTAGTTTTCGGACCTGTTGTAATCCAGCCCGAACGTAAAACCTCGGAGACATACTCAACTTCGAGTTCTGAAATATCCGGAGGTGAAAACGCAATGTTCATTTTTGCGTTGTACTCGTTCATAAATGACCCCTTCTCTAAATAAAAAACTTATATATAGAATTAGACAAATAATCAAAAAATACATAATTAACCATAATAATATCCTATATTATAATACATTTATTTTCAAAAATCAAGTTTTTTATCAATAGTTCTTTATATGTTCATAATTTTGTGCTATAATAACAAAGAAAAAGGAACAATATGTTAAAATTTACTAAATGGATTGGTAGGTCGTTGGTAACATTATAAGTATATTTGGAGGTTGAATATGGCATTCGTTGAATTTCATGATGTTTATAAAACATATATTGCGGGTGAAGTCGAAATTAATGCGCTTCACGGTGCATCATTTGAAATAGAAAAAGGCGAGCTTTGTGTAATAGTCGGAGCGTCGGGAGCGGGTAAGACGACGCTTCTCAACATTCTCGGCGGAATGGACTCGCTATCAAAAGGACAGGTGCTGTTTGACGGGGAAGACATATCCAAATTTAACAATCGCCAACTGACAACCTATCGACGCTATGACATCGGCTTTGTTTTTCAGTTTTATAATCTCGTGCAGAACTTGACTGCACTCGAAAATGTTGAGCTTTCGAGCCAAATATGCCGTGACCCACTTGATGCAAAGGAAACACTAAAACTTGTCGGACTTGCCGACAGAATGAACAACTTTCCTGCGGCGCTTTCGGGTGGCGAGCAACAGAGAGTTGCAATAGCGAGAGCGCTTTCCAAAAACCCGAAGCTTCTTCTTTGCGATGAGCCGACAGGCGCACTCGATTACGTTACAGGCAAGCAAATACTCAAACTCCTTCAAGACACTGCCCGTAAAACGGGAATGACAGTTGTAATCATAACTCATAACTCTGCATTGACAGAAATGGCAGACAGAGTAATAAGGGTAAAGAGCGGAACGATAACATCAATCGAGCACAACGAAAATCCGACACCTGTTGAGGAGATTGAGTGGTAATGAAAACAAGTCTTATCAAAACATCATTTAGAGAGATAAGGCACAGTTTAGGCAGATTTATATCTATAACATGTATAATAGCACTCGGAGTAGGTTTTTTCTCGGGACTTAAAATAATGATGCCCGATATGCGAAAAACTGCACAGGAATACTTGGATTCGCAGAAGTTTTACGATTTCAAGTTGATGTGCACCTACGGTTACACCAACGAGAGTGTCGAACTTGCGAAAACTCAAAAAGATGTAACATCAGCAGCCGCAGCCTATTCGGCAGATGCAATATTTACATTAAATAATACCAATTCAGTTTTCAAAGTTTTGTCGGCAACCGATGATATAAACTTGATGTCCGTTGTTGACGGCAGAGCGCCCGAAAACAAAAACGAGTGCCTCGCAGATGCAAGGTATTTCGGTAGCGATTCAATCGGCAAAACCTATAAAATGTCGGACGAAAACGACAAGGACACGCTTGATAAATTCACGGTCAACGAGTTCAAAATAGTCGGCATAGGCAACACACCGTTGTATCTCAATTATGAGCGAGGAAATACAAAACTCGGCAACGGCTCGCTCGCAGGTTTTATGATAACAACGAACGATGCTTTTAATATAGAAGCATATACCGAAATGTATTTAAAACTCAATTCGCACGGAGAAATCTATTCGGACGAGTACAATAACTATATCGACTCGGTGAAAGGCGATATAGAAACTTTGTCGGATAGAATCGGCGAACAGCGTTTTCTCAAAATCAAGTCCGAGGCGACTGAAAAATTCGAGGACGGCAAAAAGGAATACGAAGAAAATCTTAAAAAGTTCAACGATGAAAAGGCAGACGCACAGAAAAAACTTGACGACGCAAAGCAAAAGCTCGTAGACTCTCAATCGGAACTTGACGAGAAAAAAAGCGAGTATGAAAATGGTGTTGCACAGTATGAGGACGGACTGCAAAAATATGAGTCCGCAAAAAAGCAGTTGGATGATGGACTCAATGCTTTAAAAGACGGAATACTCAAAGCAAAAGAAGGCATTGAAAAACTCAACGCCGCAATAAAACCGCTCGAAGACGCACCGTATCTTGACGAAAAAGCAAAGGCACTTTTAAATCAGCTTCTCGCACAGAGGGCAGAAGCAGAAAAAACGCTTGCCGAACTTGAAAATCAGGTTGAGTCACTCAATCCGCAGATTGAAGAATTAGAAAAGCAAGGCAAAATTTTGGAGCAGACGAGTGAGCAGCTCGAAAGTGCGAAAATTCAACTTGAAGACGGTCAAAAGAAGATTGACGAAGGCTATGAAGAGTACGAAAGCGGCAAGAAAACTGCGGATGAAAAGTTTTCGGATGCACAGAAAAAACTTGACGATGCAAAAGTCGAACTCGATGACGCACAAAAGAAAATCGACGATATAGCAAAGGCAAACTGTTATACACTCGGCAGAGATGCCAACACAGGTTATGTTTGCTTTGAAAACGATTCGAGCATCGTAGACGGAATTGCGGCAGTTTTCCCGATATTCTTCTTCCTTGTTGCGGCGCTTATGTGTATGACAACAATGAAGCGAATGGTTGACGAACAGCGAACCGACATCGGAACAATGAAAGCGCTTGGCTATTCAAATGCGATAATAATGTCGAAATATATTTTGTATTCGGCACTCGCAGGTACAATAGGAACACTAATAGGATTTTTCGGATTTTCTGTTCTGTTCCCGAAAGTTATCTGGATAACCTATAAATTGATGTACAACTTCGCACCGATAAAACTCATTTTCGACCCGATAATGGGAGTTGCTCTGCTTTTGGTTTCGCTTTTTTGCACAGTCGGAACAACCGTGCTTTCGTGCTACGGCACAATGAGGGAAGTTGCCGCACAAATTATGCGACCGAAAGCACCAAAAGTCGGCAAACATTCGTTGTTTGAGCGTATGCGCCTGTTCAAGCGACTTAGTTTTCTCCAAAA
>CADBMQ010000150.1 GCA_902795765.1 Oscillospiraceae bacterium
ATCCCGGAAAGCCAAGTTCGACAAACACTTTAAGTATATCGTTGTGGAATATAAATGCCGCTTGCAATGTTCCGTCCTCGACCCACCCTTTCGCAATAGCATAAACTGCTTCAAATCCAAGCCCCATAAACGTAGGTGACAGTTGATAAAACTGTTTAGTCAGGTACCAGATATAACTTCTACCCATCATATCTACACCTAGTTTTTCCATAAAGTTTGTGAAACTGCCGTCTCGAACCGAGCTCAAGAAATAGAAGTAGAAAACGAAAAATACAATACCAATCGAAATCAGTATTTTTCCTATTTTCTTAAATCTCTTCATTACCAGTGCAAATATGATAGCCAATCCAACTGCCAAAACAGCAATTCTCTTCATTCCTGCGAGGAAGAAAAACGTAGATAAAATAAAACATATAATACGTTTTTTATCTGTTGTCTTGTTTTTGATGGTGCAAATGCAGCGTAATAAACCATAAACTGACCAAACAAAAATGTTAGCTCGTGGATTTCAATCGCTCTTGTGAAGTCAACCGCATCACCAAAAGTCACAATACATTGAATAAGTGACTGCACACTTTCAGCAACACCGTAGTTCATTGCTTCCATTACCATAATTGCACCATTAGAAATGCACATTGAATAGAAAAACAAATCAATACTTTCAACGCCAAATAGGTATATTGCACTAACCGCAACGGTTATAGAAACAAACTGAAATGTTAATTTTTCACCCGCACGGGTGATTGACGAAATATCTGTAAAATTCAATAGCCAAATAACAATCGACCAAAGAATTATAAGCAAAATAAGTAGCAGATACATTCCATACGGTTTCAAAACTCTTTTTAAATTTTTGAAATCCGTACATACTACGCAGTATATTATTGCCATTGCAATTACAGCGGCAGATATTGCTTTCGGAAGTCCACCAACTGCCGAGTTGATTGCTTTCCACTCGCCAAAGCCAGACAGCGCAACAAAAAATATGAACACAGCTTTTAGCCACGCAGGTCTATCGTAAAGCTCTTTTCCGGAGTTTTTTTGAAATTCACGTTTGTTATTGTAGTACTTTTTCGTTATCACATTTGAAACGTCTCTCAAAACATTCTCCTTTCAACTCGATTTCAACTCAATTTTAACCGATTAGTTTATATTTCACATTTAATATTGCTCTACCGATTTTGGTAGTACGCATTATATTTTTAAGTTTATCAAACTTACCTTTGTTATCTAACCAACTTGCTGCATAAAGATGAATGGAATATGTGTTTTTAGTTTTTTTTTAACTTTGCCTGTAACATAATTCATAGGACAAAATAGTCTTTGGGGGCAAATAGGAAATTATCTATAATTTGAAGTTCGTTATTTGGTTTTAAGCCGCAAGTAATTAAAGACTCTGTATTTCTTTCGGTACAAGGCTTTAAATCGAATTTGTCATCTTTCAAAAATCCGATTTCAGAATAGTCATCAAGCATTTTCTTGATAAAAGGATTTTTAGGTTCCGAACCAATTCCTAATCCTGTTGCTATAAAATACTCATTTTTATTTGAACTGAAATACGATTTTTCAAATCCTGCAAATCCACTATAACCGAGCAAGTCATCAAATGATTTTAATACTTCGACATCTGTATCAAAATATATTCCGCCATTATCGTATAGCAATTTCAAACGAACATAATCGGTTACAAAAGCATATTTCTTTGCCTCATATGCCTCTTTGGCATATCGATTTTGACTGAAATCAAAATTTGACTCATCTACTCTTACAATATCGTAATCGGGACAATATTTTTTTCCAACTCTCAATGCATTTTATTGCTGTTTGCGGCAACTCATTTGAGCCAAACCAACAATAATATATAACCTGTCGTGGTAAATTATGTTTTTGAATAGTGTTATTATGATTTTAACACTTTTAATTATGATTACTCTTTTTCTTTTAGTCTTTGAAGATGGCCGAATGAACAAGAAAAAGAAAAAAGATTTTTCAAGGCTTACTTTATTATTTTTCTAGCAACAACAACAGAATGGATTTCAATGCTTATGGATCCGTTATTCGCTCACTCTTCTAATCTGGTTATTTTGCATTCAATATTAAAGTGTGCCGTTTATTCGCTTTCTCCTTTAATTGGATACTATGTTTTAGTTCCTGTTTATCGAAATAAAATATTAAAAGGAGTATCCATTGGAGTTTATATTTTTAACTTTTTATTACAAGTAACTTCGATTTTCACAGGTTGGACTTTCTACATTGATAGTTCAAATTTCTGTCATAACGGTCCTTTGTATTTTATCTATGCAATAGTATATTGGTATTCTATTCTTTTGGTTTTATTCGGTTCCATTGCCTACGGAAGTCGATTTCCAAATCACAATTTAGGTTCATTGATTGGTCTTATTTCAATAGTGGACTTCGGCGTTATTATCAGATTATTCCACAGTGAAATTCAGCTATCCTATTTGTGTGTTTCTATTGCATGTTCGCTTTTGTTGCTCCACTATATCGAATTTAGTCGTCAAAGAACTGACGACATTATAAATAGACAGCGTAATGATTTGGAAAGAGACCCTCTTACTAACCTGTTAAGCAGATACTCTTACAACAGGCGTATTGAAAGATTTTTCGATGACGACCATTTAGAGGACGACTTAGTTGTTTGTATTTTTGATATAAATGGCTTAAAAAATGTAAACGATAACATCGGACACCTTGCAGGTGATATAATGATTGCCGGTGCCGCAAAAAATATAAAAAAAGTTGTTGGGGAATACGGCAATGTATACCGTTATGGTGGCGATGAATTTATTGCGTTTCTAAACTTGCCTTTGGAAAAAGCCGACGAGTTTGAAAACCAACTTAACAACGAAACCTTAGCTTGGTCTGCTGAAAACAAGTTAAATTTACATGTATCTCTGGGTTATTGTGCATCCAAAGATAATCCCGACTACGATATTCAAGCACTTATCAACAAAGCTGATAAGATGATGTATGCAAACAAGCAGTCGTTCTATAATCAATCAATATAATTGATAAAAATGTTCTCTCTTTTGCATTTCAGTTTGCTAATGTATAAATTAGAACACTATAAAGCAAAAAAATAGCACTCAATCGAGTGCTATTTTTTTTATTTTTTCACTATAATC
>CADBMQ010000151.1 GCA_902795765.1 Oscillospiraceae bacterium
ATTGCGAGCATTGCAGGAATTAAAAAACTTTCCGTTCCAAAAATGAGCAGACAAGCGACAGTCGAAAACAGTCCGATAAGCGAGCTGAAATGGTTTTTCTCTTTAAGCCAGTTGTCGAGGAAAATCACGACAAAAAGCGAAACCATCGCAAATTCGAGTCCCTTAATTTCAAAAGTAATGAGAGAACCAAAAAGACCGCCAAGTGTAGCGCCAAGCACCCAGTATGAGTGATTGAACAGGGTTACAAAAAACATAAACCAACCCTTGTCGCAGTCGTCTGGAATATTGCAAGAGTAGTTTATCGAAAAACTCTCGTCACACATACCGAAAATAAGATATATTTTTTCAATCCCGTGCCACGATACTTGTCGAGCATCGAAATGCCGTAAAAAATGTGTCTTGCATTTATCATCAGCGTAACCAAAAATGCTTGTATCGGGTCAAATGCACCAAGCAACATATTGACAGTCACAAACTCGATAGAGCCCGCAAAAACGGTCAAACTCGTAAGCATCGGGTAGATGAAACTGAATCCCGACACATTCATATAAATGCCGTATGTCACACCAAGAAACAAAAATCCCGCAAAAATGGGGATTGTGTTCGGGAACGACGCTTTCAGCGAACGCAAAATAACACCCTTTTTCTTGCTCATAAAACTTCCTTTGCTTTGCCGTATTTTTAGATAATTTTATCACACTTTAAAGTGATAATCAAGTGATTTATTACATAAACCAAATGCCACAAGTCCTTGACTAATTAGCGATAATGTAGTATTATTTAATATATATTATCAAGGAATAAGGAGGGATATTTATGGCAAAAACGAACGCATTGAACGAAACAATGATAAAAAATCAGTTGCGAGAAGGCAAACTCGAAAAACTGTATTTCATAATGGGCGAAGACGGACTTTTAAAGCAAAAATACTGCGATAAAATCAAGTCGATGTGCGTAAGTTCTGGTATGGAAGCGTTCGACCTTTGCGAGTTAGACGGCAAATCTCTCCAAATAGACACGCTAAATGATGAACTCATTCGTTTTCCGTTGATGTCGCCGAAAAGATGCGTAGTTTTAACAAACTTCGAGTTCTCTCCACTAAAACAGAACGAGCGAAAAGACTTCTTTAAAGCCATAGAAAATATCCCTGATACAACTTGCTTTATCATTTATCAAAGTGGTATCGCAGTAGATGAAAAAGACGATAAATGGAAAGCATTTTTCTCTAAATATAAAGATATATTCACATTTGTGAATTTCGGTCATCGAACACCTGCCGAGGTTCGTGCGTCAATAAAAGAGTTTTGCCGACGCAAAGGTGTGAATATCGACATAAGTGTTATGAATTATATGATGGAGGTCAGTTCTGCCGACCTTAATACAATGCGTCACGAGTCGGAAAAGCTTTGTCGCTATCTCGGCGAGGGTGCTACTGTCACAAAGGCGGATGTAGATAAAATATGCAGTCGTAATAAAGAGGCATCGGTTTTCGACCTTGCAAAATTCATAATCGCAAAAGACGCAACGAAAGCACTTGAAAAACTCAATACCTTGCTTTTTAATGGCGAAAATCCGGTTATGCTCTGCTCACTTATGACTAATAATTTCATTGATATGTATCGTGTGCGAGTTGCGATTGACAGCGGATTAGACCCGATGAAAGTTTATGAGCAACTCGGATATACAAGATATAATACATTTCGCTTAACCAATGTTAGCAAAATTTCTGCTAGACTTTCAAAAAAAGCACAAAGGACTTGTATAGATTTGCTTTGCGAAGCAGATATGAAGTTGAAATCAACAGGCTACGATTCACGAGCAGTTCTTGAAAATGTAATTTTAAGGCTCATGAGCATCGTCAAGGGGGAAACGTATTGATTCACTTAAATCAAGCGGTTATAGTCGAGGGTAAATACGATAAAATCCGCCTTTCAACCTTTGTTGACGCACCGATTATAACGACTGACGGCTTTGGAATTTTCAAAAATAAAGAGCGAATGAAGCTCATTCGCAAACTCGCAAGCGAACGGGGAATTGTGATTGTGACCGACTCCGATTCGGCAGGCTTTATGATACGCAATCGCATCTGCGGAAGTGTCCCGAAAGAGCAGGTAAAAAATGTGTACATTCCTGATGTTATCGGCAAGGAACGAAGAAAACTGCACCCGTCAAAAGAGGGCAAGCTCGGTGTTGAAGGAATGACAACCGAACTGCTCACAAAGGCTTTCGAGAGAGCAGGCATTTTTTCGGAAAAGAGCGAGAAAAAGAGCGACGAGATAACCAAATCCGACTTGTACGAATTTGGGCTGACAGGAACAGATAACTCTGCCGAACGCAGACAGCAACTCCAAAAGTCGCTCGATTTGCCCGAACGAATGACCACTAACACTCTTTTGTCGGTGCTTAATCTGCTTTTCACACGTGACGAGTTTGTGAAACGTGCAACGGAGATTTTTTCAAATGGAAACTAAAATAAAGACACTACGCAAAAAGTCGCTCAACCTACCGCTTCTGCCGGGTGTGTACATTATGAAAGATGCAAACGGCACGATAATTTATATCGGAAAAGCGAAAGCACTTAAAAATCGAGTGTCGCAGTATTTTACAAACATCGTTCGCCACACCGAGAAAGTGCGTCAAATGGTGCTTCACGTTGACGACTTTGAGTATATAATCTGCGGCAGCGAGTTTGAGGCACTCATACTTGAAAACTCGCTTATAAAGCAAAATCAACCGAAATATAACATTCTTTTGAAAGACGATAAGGGTTTTCATTATGTCCATGTGTCAGACGAGGAATATCCGAAAATAACTGCCGAGAAACAGGAAAAGTCGGGCGGAAAAAACATCGGCCCATACAATTCAAATTATATCGTTTCTGCGGCAGTCGAGGAAGCAAAGAAGGCATTCGGATTGCCACTTTGCAAAAAAACATTTCACACGGGAATGAAAAAAACCCGCCCGTGCCTTAACCATTTCATCGGCTTATGCCGAGCACCGTGTGCAGGAAAAATGTCGAAATCGGAGTATTTAGAGGCAACAGAAAATGCCATCGACCTTATAAAACACGGTGCAGATGATATTGTCGAAAAACTTCGCCGACAGATGAACGAAGCGGCAGATCGCCTTGAATTTGAAAAGGCGGCATATCTGCGTGACCGTATAAACGCAGTCGGCAAAATCAGCGAACGACAGAAGGTCATAATGACCGACCGTGAAAATATGGACATCATTGCTTGTATAGACGGAGCGAATTTCAGTTGTTTTGAAGTGTTCCGTTTTCGTGACGGGAGATTGTCGGAGCGAGAGCATTTCTTCACAGATGCAGTCGAGGGTGCGCAAAACAGTTTGTCGGAGTTCATCACTCGCTACTACACAATGCGTGAAGATATGCCGAAATTACTGCTTTTGCCGATTCGTCCTGACGATGCAGATACGCTCGAACAGTATCTGTCGCAAAAGGCAGAGCGAAAGGTTTCGATAACAGTACCGCAACGAGGCGAGTTGAAGCGACTTGCCGATATGTGCCGAACTAACTGTGCCGAGCGTGTCGCACAAAAAGAGGGTTCAACCATTCGAACAACATCGGCACTTGACGAACTGAAAACAATGCTTTCGCTTGAAAAAGTCCCCGAATATATCGAATCCTATGATATTTCCCACACATCAGGCGAAGATTCTGTCGCAGGAATGATAGTGTTCAAGGACGGCAAGCCGTATAAATCGGCATACAAAAAGTTTGCGATAAAGGGAATCGGCAACGATGACTACGCATCAATGGCACAGGTCATAACTCGTCGGTTGAACGAATATAAAAAGCACGAAAATGACGATGATTCTTTCGGCAGATTGCCCGACTTAATCCTGCTCGACGGCGGTGCAGGTCAATTAGCGGCGGTGCTGCCTGTAATAGCGTCATTTGGTGTCAATGTGCCGACTTTCGGTATGGTAAAGGATTCGCACCACCGCACAAGAGCAATAGTCGGAATTGACGGCGAAATACAAATAAAAGCCACTCGTTCGGTATTCACTCTTGTTTCGTCAATTCAAGACGAAGTCCACCGATTTTCGGTTGGCTACCATCATCAAAAACACAAAAAACGCACACTTGCCTTGTCGCTTAATCAAATTGACGGTATCGGCAAAACTCGTGCGGCGGCACTTTTGAAAGAGTTTGGCGATATAAATAAAATCGCAACTGCCGAAGTTTCGGCACTCGAAAAAGTGCAGGGAATGAACAAAAAATCTGCCGAGGCAGTTTATAAATTTTATCACGATTTTGGAGGAAAAAGCGATGAGATGTGAAAAAATAGTTTTCAGTGAATACGTGTATATGAGAGCATTGCTTTGGGAGAAAAAGGAATCACTTCCAAATGTAGAAAAGCGTCCTGCAATAGTAATTTGTCCAGGTAGTGGATATTATCTTTGCAGCGAAAGAGAGGCAGATCCTATTTCGCAGGTATTCTCTGCGGCAGGCTATCAGACCTTTATTTTATACTACTCGCTCAACAAAAAAGCGGCATTTCCGCAGCCTGTTTTAGACATTTCAAAAGCAGTTGCACACATTCGTGCGAACGCTGAGGAGTATGGTGTCATTCCCGATAAAATCGCAGTTTGCGGCTTTTCGGCAGGTGGTCACGTTTGCGGTTGCCTTGACACGCTTTGGAACAGAGAAGAAATCAAATCAGGTGCAGGAATTGAAAATGAAGAAAATCGCCCG
>CADBMQ010000152.1 GCA_902795765.1 Oscillospiraceae bacterium
ACACCGTCCGATACCTCACGCTGAATCATACGAGCAGTTGTTACATCGCACTTGTCGGAAAGTGCAACCCAGTCACCAAATGAGCACATTCTGTCGCAACCTCTTGCTCTTGCATATGCACAAGCGAGTGGCGACTCGTCAAGACCTTCGATATCATCAACAAAACAAGCCTTTTTGAGTTTGTCCGAAAGCGGTGTGCCAACTGCCGCACAAGTCGGGCTAACGTGCTTAAACGAAGCTGCTGCGGGCAAGCCGAGCGCTTTTTTGAGTTCGCAAACCAGCTGCCAAGAGTTGAATGCGTCAAGGAAATTTATATATCCAGGTCTGCCGTTGAGAATTTCTATCGGCAAATCGGAGCCATCGTGCATAAAGATTTTTGCAGGTTTTTGGTTTGGATTACAACCGTATTTGAGTTCAAATTCTTTCATTTTTAACTACCCCTTTACTTGTTTTTGTTGATAATTCTATCGGTATTTTCGCCTGTCGAAAGGTCAACGTATCTTACGAAAAGCGAAATTTTGTTGTCGCTGTCGAGTGCAGTCCAAAGTTTGTCGGTGAAATCGTTAATATCGTTCTCGATTTCAACTCGCTCGGGTTCGCCTTGGAATGTCGGAATCGGGTTGCCGTCACAAACATAGGTGTGGATAAAGTGACCAAGCCCTGCTTTTGACGGATACGAGAAACCGTATCTTGCGCAGTCGCTACCCTCGCTATCAAGGCTTTTTAAGATGCTCATTTGATATGAGAAGTTGCCGTCTTTGAAAGTGAGCATACCGCTGATACGGGGAGTGAAGTTCGGTGCGTCAGGCTCGAACTCACGGCTTTCAAGCGAGCCGACAAACGATTTGCCTTCGCAAAGTCCGTCATAAATCGTATCAGTCTGGTCACCGTTTGTCACGATGAGATTGTTGTCTTTCTGTCTTACTGCGGCATAGATGATAAGGCTCGGGTCTTCAACAAGGCTCGGATCGAAAGGCTCTGTGAAAAGTTCGCCGTTGCGCATTGTGAAAACACGATTACGGCTGTTATTACTTCTGCCCATAATGAAATATGCGCAAACTGCGTGTTTTGCATCGGGTGTTTTACCGATTACAATGCCTCTTCCAACATAGGAATTGTCTTTAATAAGTTCTGCGATGTCGTTTACTTTATAGATATTCATTTTAATTTCCACCTTTCAAAATCTGTTCGCACACCAACTGTGCCGATGCGGGTAGTATCTTCCACTCTGCTTGTTGCATAACCCTTTTTTGAAGAGTTTCTGCGGTATCGTCTGGCAGTATGTCAACTGCCTTTTGCATTATAATTTCGCCACCGTCAGGTATTTCGTTCACGAAATGCACAGTAGCACCTGTGACCTTGACACCCTTTTCAAGTGCCGCATTATGCACTCGAAGTCCATAAAATCCCTCACCGCAAAACGACGGAATGAGCGACGGATGGACATTGATAATTCTGCGGTCAAATCGTTTTGTGAACCTATCGGACAGGATACACATAAATCCTGCGAGTACGATAAGGTCGATATCATTCGCTTCCAAAAGCGAGATGATTTCGTCTTCAAATGCCTGTTGTCCGCTCGTTTTTTCAACAACTGCCGTTTTGATATTCGCTTTCTCTGCACGAGTCAGCGCATAGGCATTCGGCTTGTTCGAGATTACGAGCGTTATTTCGCCACTTGTGATGACATTGCCTTGTGCGTCAATCAGCGCTTGGAGATTTGTTCCGCCGCCCGAAACGAGAACGGCTATTTTTGCCTTACTCACAAAATCACCTTTTCATCGGACTTAACGATTTCACCAATAACATAAGCGTCCTCGCCGTTGTCTTTAAGCACCTGCAACGCAGTTTCAACCTGTTCACTCGGTACTACGATACTCATACCGACACCCATATTGAATGTGTTGAACATATCACGCTCCGAAATTTCGCCAACCTTTGCAATAAGGTCGAAAATCGGAAGAATTTTAACTGCCGACTTATTGATTTTCGCACCCAATCCGTCAGGAATACTACGGGGAATATTTTCGTAAAATCCACCGCCTGTGATGTGCGAAATGCCTTTGACTGTGACTTTTTCAAGAAGAGCCAAAACAGGTTTTACATAAATCTTGGTTGGGGTGAGCAAAGTTTCACCGATTGATTTGCCACCGAGTTCGTCGCACGGAGATTTGATGTCTGCATTTTCAACGTCAAATACCTTTCTAACAAGCGAGAAGCCGTTTGAATGGACACCACTTGACGGAAGTGCGATAATAACATCGCCTTCTTTCATTGTCGAATTGTCGATTATCTTCGATTTATCAACAACACCTGTGCAATATCCTGCAAGGTCATACTCGTCAATCGGGTAAAAGCCCGGCATTTCGGCAGTTTCGCCACCAATCAAAGCCGCTCCCGACTGAACGCAACCGTCACAAACACCTTTAACGATGTCTGCAATCTTTTCGGGAACATTCTTACCGCAAGCGATATAATCAAGGAAGAAAAGTGGTTTCGCACCACAACAAATGATGTCATTCACGCACATAGCAACGCAGTCGATACCGACTGTGTCGTGCTTGTCCATCAAAAATGCGAGTTTAAGTTTTGTTCCTACGCCGTCTGTACCGCTAACCAAAACAGGCTTTGTGATGCCTTCGAGGTCGAGTTCAAACAGACCGCCAAATCCGCCAACTGACGAGCAAACTCCGTCTGTGACAGTTGATGCGATGTGCTTTTTCATAAGTTCAACAGCACGATAACCTGCTGTGATGTCAACTCCTGCCGATGCGTATGCTTCTGATTTAGATTGTGTGTTCATATTCTATTCCTTTCCATTCCAGCAATATGTGCAAAGTTCGCTTTCGTCAAGTCCGATAGCCTCGATTACGCCTTCAAG
>CADBMQ010000153.1 GCA_902795765.1 Oscillospiraceae bacterium
TATGCCCAGCCGTCAACAGGAATTCCGTTGACGGTTACTTTTTTACTGTTTTGAGGGATTGTCAATTTAAATCCTTCGCTATCGCTATATGTGATAATTGCAGCACGTCTGCTGACGCTATTGAAATTCAGACAAATATCGCACGTTTTCGCTCTTCCTATAAAGCACTCAAACGAAGTTATATCAAACTGCGTTGGTGAGTCAAGCATGGCAAGAGTGGCGATAGTCGGTGCTTTTTTGCTTCGCAAAAGCGAGAAAAACAAGCGGATTGTAAACCAAACTGCTATTACCGGTATTAGAACTCTGAGAACCATTAAAATATATCCTGCTACTGTTTCCAATGGTTTTCCTCCTTTTAAAAAATCGACAATTAAATTTATATTTGTTAAATTATCCCTTTATTTTTGGTTAAATTCTTTCTGCAATTACGACAAGTTTTTCGGCATAATAACATTAGAATTATGAAAGGAACGATAATTTATGAACTCGAATTACGTTAGAATTTCCGCTCAATTTGAAAATGTTGAATTTGCTGATGCTACTGTGCATCGCTTACAAAAAATGGGTGCTACAAACTGCCGTGTTGTTCGGAAAAACAACAAGAACGAAGATGTTATTCCTTTTAACAGACCGGCAAAACCTGAATACCTTACGGGGACACAAAGCTCTTATCTATCAGGATTTCCGCATATTACCAGCGGTGGACCGATTTACAATGGTTACTATGAGCCTTTTGAAAGTATGTCGGCATATCTTTCAGCTATCATTCCGAAGGAGCAACTGACTTACGCACAAAGTGCCATTATGCAAAACGGTGGTTTCGACGTTTCAGTCATTTAAAACAGTATCGTTTCATATAAATGGAATGTAAATCTGAAAGATTACACAAACAAAAGGAAAGGGATTGATATTAAAAATGACGAACTATCTTCCGGAAGGTAGCCTTATTGGCACAAACGAAAACGCTATGCGACTGCGTTCAGCACAGTCTATTGCAGATTGTTTCGCAAAAGGCACGGTTTTGGAGGCTCGTGCCACTGTTTGCGATGCTCAACATAATCTTATAGTTGATATGGGGTGTATGAAAGGCATTATTCCAAGGACACAAGGTGCTATCGGGATTGATGACGGAACTGTGCGGGATATTGCGATAATTTCTCGTGTTGGAAAGCCTGTTAGTTTTGTTATCACTTCTATTGACGTTGACCAAAACGGCAGACCTGTTGCGACTCTATCTCGTGCGCTCGCTCAAAAACAATGCATCGAAAACTACATAAATACGTTGAATTGCGGTGATGTTATTGATGCAGTTGTTACTCATCTTGAACCTTTCGGTGCTTTTTGCGATATTGGTTGCGGTATTCCGTCACTCATACCGATTGATGCGATTTCTGTTTCAAGAATCAGCCACCCTCGTGACAGGTTTACTCCCGGTGACAGAATTCGAGCAGTCGTTAAAAATATTGATGGTGGTAGAATTACGCTTTCCCAAAAGGAGTTGCTCGGAACTTGGGAACAAAACGCTTCCCTATTCACGCAAGGAGAAACTGTTTCGGGAATTATCCGCTCGGTCGAAAGTTATGGTGTATTTGTTGAACTTACACCTAACCTTGCGGGGCTTGCAGAGCCAAAAGCTGACATTAAACCGTCACAAGGAGCGAGTGTTTATATCAAAAGTATCATTCCGGAAAAAATGAAAGTTAAACTTATCATCATCGACTCGTTTGATACTCTTCCTCCGATTAAGCAACAGTATTTTTGTGATAGCGACCATATTGATTACTGGCAATATTCTCCCGACTCTTCGGGTAAGCTAATTGAAACTGTATTTTAGAGCATAATTAGGGTGCGAAAATATCGCACCCTATTTTTAATTTATTTTATTTCGTCAGTTTTGTCAAAAACTATTTCATCGTCATCTAAGACAATGTCCATATTTTCCTGCCTTTTTCTGCGGTTTTTTCCACTTCTGACACGAACTCGAACCATATCGTTTATTGGAACTCCAATATATTCACTTGTTTCTATGGGAAGTTTTTTCTTACTCAGTTTGCGTTCAACTGCACCTTTTATCATCGAGAACACAACTGAGCAAAGCGGTACGGCAATTACCATTCCCGGTATGCCGAACAATCCACCGCACAAAACGATTGAGAACATAACGCCAAGCGCAGGCATACCTGTTTTTTGACCTACAACACGAGGTGTTATAAGGTTTGCATCAATTTGCTGAACGCAGATAAGTGCGATAACAAGCCAAACTGCTTTGAGCGGATCAATTACAAGTACGATTAAAGTACTCGGAATGTCACCGATGAGCGGACCAAAATATGGAATTACATTCGTCATTCCGACAATAACTGAAATAAGCAATGCATAAGGCACTTTTAAAATCATACATACTGTAAATGTCAAACAACCTACGATAAAGGCATCTGTGATTACACCTGTAAGATATTTACCGAAAGTAATGTGACTTTCACCGAAAAATCTATTTATTTTAAGCATAAAACGGCGAGAGAATATCGAAAAACCAAGTTTCATTGCTTTGCCGAGAATACGCTCTTTATTGTACAACATATAAATTGATGCTACGAAGCCGACAAAGAATGTAAGAAGTCCCGATGCAATCGACATTGTTATATCTTTGATTACCAACAAATCTGTCGGATTTATCGACTTTACAAAGTTCAAAGCCCAATCTCCGACTTTTGAGAGTATTTCATTTATAAGCGAGTTGGATAATCCAATACCAAGCGACTCTGCCCAAGCGACAAAGCCTTTATAATATGTTGGTATGTTTGTCACGAGTTCAGTTACGCTTGAAATTAACTGCGGGACAACGATATACAGCAAAAATACGATTACACCGAATACAATTACATAAGATGTGACAATCGACAACACTTTTGTAATTATCGGACGATTGCCGCTCTTATTTAGCGTTTTGCCATAGATCTTAAACCGCCACAAATTATAAAACGGATTTATAAGATATGCTATTATAAATGCAAAAATAAAAGGAAATATTGTTCCTAAAAGTGACCAAAGAAAGGAAAATGCAGTCGGAATATGGGAAATTGCAAAGTATAAAATTATAACCGCACCAAGGCTTACAAACGTATAAAACGAACGTAATGCCAACTTTTTATTCCATAAGTCTTTCATCGGTCTTACCAATCCTCTCGTAATTAAATATTTACTATTTTATTTTACCCCAAATGATATTCATTGTCAAGTAAATACTGCATAAGTAAAAGGAAAATGCCACTTTTGGCACTTTCCTTTTTAATAGTTATTCTTCTGTTTTTACAATATTTATTCCCAAATCTTCGAGTTGAGCTTCGTCACAAGGAGATGGGCAACCGCTCATAAGCTCACGAGCATTTTGCATCTTCGGGAATGCGATTACATCACGGAGGCTCTCGGCACCAATAAGCAACATACAGAGTCGGTCAAGTCCGATACCCATACCACCGTGAGGCGGTGCACCGTATTTAAATGCATCGGTCAAGAAGCCGAACTTTGTTTGTGCTTCTTCGTCGGAAAGGCCGAGTGCAGAGAACATTTTCTTCTGCAAGGTCGGATCGGTTATACGGATTGAACCACTCGACAACTCCTCACCATTGAGTACCAAGTCGTAAGCCTTTGCACGAACCTTTGCAGGATCACTCTCCAAATACTGAATACACTCGTCGAGTGGTGCTGTAAATGGGTGGTGCATAGCGTCCCAATTGTCTGTTTCTTCGTTATATTCAAAGAACGGGAACTCGGTTATCCACAAAAGATTGTACTGGTCTTCGGGGATTACATTAAGTTTCTTTGCCATTTCAAGACGCAATGCGCCAAGTGTCGGCAATGTTATCTTATCTTTATCTGCGATTATTACGATAACGTCGCCTGTTTGTGCGCCTGTGCGTTCAATAATTGCATTCATTGTCTGTTCGTCCATAAACTTCGCAAACGATGATGCCATTCCGTCCGGATTCATACGAACCCAAGCCATTCCTTTTGCGCCAATTCCCTTTGCGTGTTCGGTCAAACGGTCGATTTCCTTACGAGTGTAAACCGAAACTGCGTTTTTCGCACATACTGCACGCACTGAACCACCATTTTCAATGGCAGATGTGAACACACCAAATCCGCAATCACAAACGATATCGGAAAGGTCACAAATCTTCATATCAAAACGAGTGTCAGGCTTATCGGAGCCATACATATTCATTGCGTCTGCATAAGTAAGACGGGGCAACGGCAGAGTTATATCCTTGCCCATAACATCTTTGAAAAGTCGTTTCATATAACCTTCGCCGATTGCAAGTACATCTTCCATATCAACATACGACATTTCCATATCAATCTGAGTAAACTCAGGTTGACGGTCTGCACGCAAGTCTTCGTCACGGAAGCAACGAGCAAGTTGGATATAGCGGTCAAATCCCGATACCATAAGCAACTGCTTATATATCTGCGGTGACTGTGGAAGTGCATAAAACTCGCCGTGATAAAGACGTGACGGAACAAGATAGTCACGAGCGCCTTCGGGAGTTGATTTAATCATCATAGGTGTTTCAATTTCGATAAATCCATTTTCATCGAAATAGTCACGAGTTACCTTTGCGATACGATGACGCAACATAATATTGCGAGTAAGGTCGGGACGACGAAGGTCAACATAGCGATATTTAAGACGGAGTTCGTCTTTAACATTCGAGTTTTCTACAATCTCAAACGGAGGTGTTACTGCTTCGGAAAGCACCTTCAACTCGCTTACTGCGATTTCAACATCGCCTGTCGGGATTTCTTTATTAACTGCACTTCTCATTCGTACTTCGCCTTTTGCCATAAGCACAAATTCCGAACGAACTGCGAATGCTTTATCAAATACTTCACGGTCTGTTGTATCGTCAAATGCCAACTGCACAATACCTGTGCGGTCACGCAAGTCGATAAATATAAGTTGTCCGAGGTCACGCTGTTTTTGAACAAAGCCACAAACTACAACGGTTTGTCCACAATGTTCTGCACGCAACTCGCCACAATACAATGTTCTTCTAAGGTCGCCCATTCTTTCAATCTGCATTTTATTTTTCCTCCAATTTTGCCATACTTTCGTGTAAATCATCAAATGCTTTATCTATTGACATATCGTATAATACGGAAACAAGCCCTTCGGGCAATGCAACTTCACGCTGTTCGCCCGACTGCATATCCTTTATTTTTGCTGTACTTGTTTCAACCTCGTTGTCGCCAAGGACAAGAGTATATTTTGCTCCGATTTTATCGGCATACTTCATTTGTGCTTTCAATCCTCTGCCCGACATATCGGTTATTGCAGAAAATCCTTCGTCACGCAAAAGTCCACAGAGTTTTACTGCTTGTGCTGACGCATTTTCGCCAAGTGGTGCGATATACAAATCGGGTTTTTTCGGTGTTGGAAATTCTGCACCCTGTTCACGCATTATCATAAGTATTCTTTCGAGTCCTGCCGCAAAACCAAGGCTAGGAAGATCTACTCCACCGAGTTCAGTTGCGAGTCCATCATATCTACCACCTGCACAAACTGCCAAGCCGTTGTGCAAAAATTCAAAAACTGTTTTGGTATAGTAGTCAAGACCACGAACGATGGACGGATTGACTGTATATTTAACGTCTGCCGCATCAAGGCAAGCCTTAACTTTCTCGAAATGCTCTCGACAATCATCGCAGATATAGTCGAGAATTTTCGGTGCATTTTCTGCGATTTTCGAGCAGATTTCCGACTTACAATCGAGAATACGCATTGGATTGCGGTCAAGTCGGTCAAGGCAAGTTGGGCACAACTCAGATTTATACTCTTCAAAGTATTTTTTGAGTGCTTCAGTATATTTTGCACGACATTCCGGACAGCCTATTGAGTTGATTTCAAGGCTGATATTTTGAAGCCCAAGACGGTCGAGCAAAGTTTTACCGAGTGTGATAACCTCTGCATCAGCGGTCGGAGCAGCTGCTCCCACGCACTCTACACCAAATTGGTGAAACTCACGAAGTCTGCCCTTTTGCGGTTTTTCATAGCGATAGCAGGTTGTGAGATAGTATGCTTTAACAGGAAGTGCTTCGTTGAACAGACCGTGTTCGAGAATACTTCTTATAGCACCTGCTGTGCCTTCCGGACGAAGTGTTATCGAACGTCCTCCTTTGTCGTTAAATGTGTACATTTCCTTTTGTACAACATCTGTTGTATCGCCTACACCACGCTGAAAAAGTTCTGTTTTTTCAAATACGGGTGTTCTTATCTCGCTGAAACCATAAAGTTTTGCTGTATCTGCCGCAACAGATTCAACATAGTGCCACTCGTGAGATTCCTTTGGAAGCATATCGAGTGTGCCTTTGATTGCAGATGCAACTAAATCCATAAAAAATGTTCCTTTCTTTTATACAAATAAAAAATCCGCCCGTAAATCCAGCGATTTAAGGACGGAATTTCCGTGGTGCCACCTTAATTTAGGCATAATTGCCCCTCTTTATACCGTAATGCGTACGGCGCGCCAACTCCCGAATGTCTTTCACAAATTCGCTTATCCATACGTTTTCCAGCCTAGAACGCACTCTCTGTCGGGGCGAAATCGTTACTCTTTTCGTTCACAGTCGATTAAATTTATCTTGAATAGTTTCTCCAATCGAGGTCGCCACGCTCAAGGCCGTGAATAAGTACCTCGCCTGTTGCGATATTTGTTGCAACAGGGATATTATGCACGTCGCAAAGGCGCAACAATGTCATATCATTTGGCTCTTGCGGTTTGGCAGTAAGCGGATCTCTGAAAAACAGAACCATATCTATCTCATTACATCTGATACGGGAAGCTATCTGTTCTCCGCCGCCTTGCGGTCCACTCAAAAAACGAGTTATGTTGAGGCCTGTCGCATCGGACACGAGTTTGCCTGTTGTGCCTGTTGCGCAGATGTTGTGACGGCTCAAAATTCCACAATATGCAATGCAAAACTGAACCATTAACTCTTTTTTTGCGTCATGTGCTATAAGCGCTATATTCATATAAACATTTCTCCTTCCAAAAGAATGTTATATTTTATCTTACCCTAAATTCTTGAGTTTTATCAAAGGTTTTTGTTCTCCGCAAAGTCTTGCGGCTATATTCGAAAAAGCCTGTGCAGACGGAGAAAATCCAAGCAAAGCTGAGCCTTTTGCCGACCTTTTTGCGATTTGGATATCTTCGGGAACTACACCGATTAAACGAATTCCCGACATATCAATTACGGTATCTATATCGTAATAAATTCCCTCACGAACAAACTGAACTTTTAGGCGATTTATGATAAGTCTTTGCTCCGAAACACCATATTCTTCAAGTTTTCTGCGAACTACCGCCGCATCCCTTACACACACGGGATCGGGAGTCGCAACAACAAGTGCATCATCTGCACAAGATGCCGCTAACTCGAAAGATTCACCAACACCTGCCGGACAATCTATCAACACATGGTCAAAAATTTGCGACAATTTTTCTGTGA
>CADBMQ010000154.1 GCA_902795765.1 Oscillospiraceae bacterium
ACATTGCCGTTTTTGTCGGTCTTGCCGTTTGCAGTCGATTGAATTTTGTCAGCCGAAACATAAGAATTAACCGTTTTCGCAAGTGTGTCCCAACCCGACTGCGATTTAATGTTCAAATCAAACTTGTATTTTAAAAACTGTTGAGTGAGCGAATACGATCCGTCTGCCGAAATGTCGGCAAGTTTATGGAGTGAGATGTTCAAGTTGGCTATAACTTTTTCATTTGTCTTGCACGATATTTCAATCGAGCATTTAGTTTTAGGTTCGATTGAATTGGAATTTGCAAAAGTGGGTATGCAAAGCAAATTCACAAAAACAATCGCAAAAATAAAACACCGCAAAATTTTAGTCAAAGCGGTTCCTCCTCTTTGGTTTTCTAAACATAACCGCAAAAAACAACACGGCAAGAAGTGGCACAGCGATACACATAGCGACCATATATTTGTCAATCACAACTGCCTCTGCAATGACGTTTTCAGCAGTTTCTTTGTTTGCAATTCTATGCCCACGAACGAGCAGTCTTTGAGTGTTTATTCCGTACGGAGTGCAAGTGACAAGTGTGCATAAATTCTTTCCTTTCTCAATCTGCAATTCGTTTGTATCATCGGGATTGACTGTTAAAATTCGGTCTATTTCGTAGGTCAGACTTTTCCCTAATATATTCAGTTTGAAAGTATCTCCCTCTCGCAAAACATCCAAATCGGTGAAAATCTTTGCGTTGACAAGTCCACGATGCCCAGACAAAACACAATGCGAACTCTCGCCACCAATAGGTAAACTCGACCAGTCAATATGCCCAATGCTTGTGTTCAAAACCTTGTCGGAAGTGCCATGATAAATCGGCAAATTCACATTTATTTTCTCAATTTCGATATATCCCATCATTCCGTCTCCCATAATGTTAAGGCATTTTTCATATTGCTTTTTTTCGTTGTCGGAAATCGCAAAAGGGTAGTGACGTTTCAGTAACTCGGAGTTGTATTCCGTTGCCAAATTAAATAAATTCGTGTAGTCGGATTTGCTTATACTCTCAACTTTTTTGTTATATGTCGCAATCGCACGAGTGGCATAGTGGCTGTTCCAAAAGTCGCTGACAGTCGGGTACAACAACAAGCAAAAACCTAAAAAACACCCGATAATCAAGACGATAGTGCTGATTTTTGATTTCATAGATTTCTCCTTGCCGTTGCAACAAGGGAGTCTTGCGACTCCCCTTAAAGCACGATAATTAACCGGCGTTGTACATACGCTTTTTCGTTACCAAAACGATAGCCGTTGCACCGAACAAAATCAAACCGCCAACAACGAGTGCGATAGTACCCGCACCACCTGTGACAGGCATGGGAGAGCCTTTGGTGTTGGCAATATCAACGGTGTAATACTTGTATTGGTTGGCTTTGATTTCCTTGCCATCAACCTTAACAGTAAATTGATTGTCAGAGCAAGTGATGTCAACTTGAATGTCCTTTGCGAGTTTACCGTAGCCGTCAGGAGCAACTGTTTCCTGCAAGAAATATGTGCCGTCGTCCAAGCCTTTGAATTCTTGAGTTTCGTATTTGTTATCTGCTTCAACTTCTGTCGCATCTTCAAATTTTTCTGTCCACACAATCTTTTTAGTTGTGCTGTTCCATTTGTAATATAAAGTTTTCGGCTCTGTTTTACCTTCAACAGGAACTTGCTTATATAGAACAAATTTTGCACCACTCAAAGTTTCTGTCGTATTGTTTGCGTCGTATTATCTCAAACTTAAAGAGGTTGTCGGCAACGAGATTTCTTTTTCGTCGAGCGGAATTGAAGTGTTTTCATAGTACGCAGTAACTTTCATTTTGTTGTCTGCTGTGAGTTTTGAAGTTTTAACTGCGTCTTCGTTGACAGTCATCTTGTAGGAAATTACCACATCAACAGGCGAAGGATAAAGCGATTCCATTTTTTCATCATCGCCGAGTGCCGCCCACGGAATTGTAATAAGATTTGTGTTGTCAGTTACTGTGTATGTGATGTCGCTTGTGAACTCAATTTGTCGCTCTTTTGAACTCGATTCCAATTTATAACCATTTGGATTTTTATCGGAATACGGCTTGATTTCAGTACCCTTTGTCGGATCGGTTTTGTCTTCGCCCGACTTGTAGTATTTAACCGAACTAATCTGCATATTTTCAATACCTGTCGCAATATCCTTGACAGTATATTTGTCAATCATTTTAGTAAGGTTACCTGTGCCGTTGTCGGAGGTGTAGAAGTTGGTTGCCGTGAAACTGATAGAGTAGTCAACAGTTTGACCGATAGTGATACCACCCTCTTCGGTTGTGGTTTTGTCGGGGTTCATCGGTGTTCGTGGGTTTTTGTCTACCACGTTGATAGTCGGGGCAACCGAGTTTAAAGTTGCGATAGCACCATCACCGGGTTGAATGAGGTAGTAGCCGAGTTCAAGGTCGGTGAAACTGACAGTATTGCCTTTTTCACAAGTTTTTTCGGCAGTTGGACTGACTTCATTTGCGCTGATGTAATTTTTAATCCAACCTCTGCCTATTTTTTCAGGGAAATTTTCTTTGTAGACAACTGTGTAATTGCCGTCTTTGTCGGGCTTGCCGAGAAGAGTGAACGGACAGACTGTACCTGCGTCCTTTTCGTCAGTCGGAATAGGTTTGTTCAAATCGTCTTTGATAGCCTTAATCATATCTTCGTCTTTGGTTGTGTAAGTAACTGCGGTTTCGGTTTTACCGCCCGACGAATAAGTTGTGTATGTGGCATCGAAAATTTTGTAAATACTATATTTTTTGCCCATTTCGGCATTCGTAATGTTAATTGTACCTTTGGTGTCATCTGCATTGGCAATCGAAATAGCACACGCAGAAACAATAATCGAAATAGCGGATATAATTGCGATAAATCGCTTGAATTTTACCATTTATTCTTTCAACCTTTCAAATAATAATTGGGGTAGCCTTGCAAACGATCTATTTTCCCCCTTTCCGTTTGCGTTTAAGGAAGCAACCATATATCACAGACGCTATCACCAAAATAGTGCCGGATATGTAGATAATAATGCGACCACAACTGCCTGTGCTTGGCAGTAAATCGCTTTTTTTGTAGTCCTCAACTGTTACGGAATATGTGTGATTTTTCACATTCTCGTCAAGCACAATCGTGCAGTCGGGAGCGGTATCGTAGCCAAAAGGCGCAACCGTTTCAACAAGCGTGTAACTGCCACTCGGCAAGCCGTCAACATAGATAAATCCGTTGTTTTTGCTGACAAGCGTCGTTTTCGCATTTGTGTCGGTTGTGTAAATATATCTGCCCGTTTTTTCGTTATAAGTAAAGTGAAGAGGGACATTGCTTCGCAACTCGAAAACTGCACCCGACAAAGCAGTTGTTTTAGATTTTGCGTCAGTTTTAAATATGTTCAGCGTGAACGAAGTGTCTGCAATCGGGGTGTTTGTTATGTTGACCTTCTGTAAAACACCTGCCGACACAAGTTTGTAGATTACGGCAGACCGATTACCGCTCGATGACTGACGAAATGCGTTGCTTGAATACGAGATGTAGCGATTTTGACCAGACGCACGAATACTACCATTATTGATAGTATAACTACCACCTGACGACTGCACAACAAGACCAATGCTATTGCTTTGCAGATATTGACCGCTTGAAGTTTTGAGTTTCACACCATTTGAGCCACTCTCAGCAGACAAAACGCAGTTTTCACTTATATTCTCTGCATTAAACCACTTGTTGTAAGTCACACCGCCAATGTCCAAACTGCCCGTTTGTTGCTTTGCTTGTGACCGACCAATACTGCCGTTTGCAGTCATAGCATAGTCGCCGTTCGAGTTGACGATAATATATTTTTCGCCAACTTCAAACGCAGAAACAGGGACAAAAACATTGTTTGCAGTCTGCCCGACATTGTCATAAGTCGCAACGTACCCCAATATGGCATCTTCTACAACGGAATAGGTATAGCCGTCACCGGTTTGACTGTTTTTTGTGGGTAAATCGTGCCAAGTGTAAGACCAACTGCCTTGACTGAGCGTATTTTTTTCGCCGTATGGATTGCCGTTTTGGAGCAACTGAACTTTAACACTGACGGGACTTGAACCGTACGCCAAATTTTAGTAACATTAAAGTCGGTCTTGTCGGCTTGGATGTTGTTAAAAGCATTTCCACCCGTTGGGTCAAGCACAACCGAGTGGGTTTCGTCATTTCCGGGTGCTTGATTGTATAGCACTTTGTTCGAGTTCATTTCCGTAATTTTCACATTCGTAAATCGGTATAACCTTTTCAAAAAACGATCTTCGCTTGTAACGGAAATATACTGCTCTTGCAACTCAACTTGCACTTCAATTTTATATTTCGATTGGTCGGAAATGATACCTGCCGAGTTTTTGCTGTTTTTAGTGTTTTCGTATGCGTAGTAAATGAAAGTACCCGCATTTTCAAATGAAATACGGCGGTCAAATGTGATGTTGCCGTCATTGTCATTCTTGCCTTTTGCGACCTCAACTCCGTATTCGTCGGTAATCGTAAACTCAAATTCTTTTCCAGAAATCGAAACGGATTTTCCACTCGAATTTGCTATTTTTTTAGTGGCTTTAAATTCAAGTCGGCAGTAACTTTCAATCGTGCGAGGACCGATGACAAGATAGCCGTTTGCGAGAATACCACCACCGTGAGTTATGGATTCGTTGCCGTTTACGAAAACTTTTGCCATATTTGACGCATTCGACTTATCGTCACTTGACGGATTAGATGTCAGCCCCATAACAGATGCGGCAGTCAGAACATCATTCGGGTCACTTGATGTGATTGCCATACCATCTGCACTACCATTCCACATAGCAGTTCCACCACCGAGCATACCACCTGAAACCACACTCGACAATGCACAAAAATAGTCTTGGTATCCGTTCGACATAAACACTTCGCTATCCTTTGCATAACGGTGGTCTTCGTTTTTTGCATTGCCAGAACCCGATGTATGTTCACCGAGTGCCGTGTTGCCGAAGTTTGCGCATACATTGTTTACGCTAATATTAACTCTGCCCGTTGAACAACCTGCAATACCACCACCAAAACCAACTGCGGTGTTTTCTGTCACAAGCACGTTTTCAATATAAAGCATTGCTTGGTAGTCGCTGACGAAAATGCCACCGCCACCCCAGTCGGTAAATTTTTCGTCAGTCGCACCACCTGCACAGTAGTTGCCGACACGATAAGTCATAATCGCACCGCCACCGGGCGCACTGTTGCCTGTGATGTAACCGCCCTTGATGTTCAACACACCGCCACGCACCATAAATCCGCCACCACCCTTACAAGGTGCAGTCGGATTTACGCCCATATTGTTTGTGACGTAACCGCTATTCACATTCACGGTCGCAGAGTAGATGTAGATACCGCCACCACCATACATAGCCGAGCCGTTACCCGTAGCAGTATTTCCCGAAATACAACCACCGTTTAAATTGAGTGTCGCACCATTTCCAACATAGATTCCACCGCCGTCACGAGCGGAGTTACCTGCAATGACTGTGCCATTGAGATTGACTGTACCACCTTCAACGCATATAGCACCACCTGCGGAGTTCACGATGTTAGAGTCGCTTGTTCTTGTGCGATTGGATACATCAAAGTTGCAGATAAAACCACCATCAAGATTTAGTGTACCGCCCGAAATTCTAATGGCTCTGCCGTTTTTACTGCCGATAATCATACCACCCGAAACCACTTCGCATTTTTGCACATACTCTTCTGTCGCACCCGTTTGCGAGTTGGCAATCTGCGTTTCAGTTGTGTAGAAAGTGAGTTTTTCCTGATTGTCGGTGTATAATTTGATGTCTGCCATCTGGAAAGATGAGTTTGTTTGAAACTCGATTTTGTACCTTTGATATTGATTTGGATTACTAATCGAATATCTATGCTCAACACCACTATCCACGGGAACATTTGTCACAGAAGACAAACTAACCCATTTGCCGTCGCTTTCGCCATATAGCACCCAACTTTTTGGCGAACGAGAGGAGTAACTTGCCGTATCGGACGCAGATGTGAGCGAGTATTCACTCACTTTTTGCATGG
>CADBMQ010000155.1 GCA_902795765.1 Oscillospiraceae bacterium
AAATATAATTATTTAGTATATTATAGCATACCCAAAAACTAAAATCAATAATTTTTGCAGTATATGGCATAAAAATAATTAAAATTTCGTAAAATTAACTGTTAAAAAATGAGAAATGTGGTGAAATTTTGAATATTTCGTGGCACACAATGAGTCAAAAACAGGTAATAAGCAAACTTTCTGTAAGCGAAATCGAGGGAATGACCAATGCACAAGTGGAATGTCGGCGCCGTTCGTTTGGAGAAAATGTACTGAAAAGTGGTAAGAAAAAGAGCATAGTACGTCGATTTTTCGAGCAACTCGCAGACTTTATGACGTTGTTTTTGTTGTGTGCGGCAGTCATCTCGTTTGGTGCGTCAATCCTGTCGGGAGACCCCGATTTCACAGACCCTATCGTCATACTCGCAATAGTTGTGTTGAATGCGATAATCGGAACTGTTCAAGAAAGTCGAGCCGAAAAAGCGCTCGATAAGTTAAAACAACTGTCTGCACCACACGTCACAGTAATGCGAGAGGGAGAAAAAATAAAACTCGAAACCAGAGAACTCGTACCTGGCGATATAATCTGGCTATCAGCAGGCGAGGTAGTTCCTGCCGACTGCCGACTTCTCGAAACAACGGGATGTAAGGCAGTTGAAAGTGCATTGACGGGAGAAAGTCTGCCTGTTGACAAGGACGCAGATGTGATAGTCGGCTCGAAAAGTGATGTGAGTGAGAGGCGAAATATGATATGGTCGTCAACTGCAATCGTGTCGGGCAGTTGCCGAGCAGTCGTTTGCGAAACTGGAATGAACACTCAAATCGGTATGGTCGCAAAATTGCTCGGTCAAGCAGACGATGCGCCGACTCCATTGCAACAGCGACTTGCGAAAACAGGAAAATCACTCGGAATAACTGCGATTGCAATTTGTGGCGTAATATTTATTTTAGGCTTGCTTCGTGGAGTTCCACCGCTCGATACATTTATGCTTTCGGTGTCACTCGGAGTGGCGGCAATTCCCGAAGGGCTACCTGCAATAGTGACTGCTGCACTCGCACTCGGCGTTCGCAAAATGGCGAAAGAGAATGCGATAGTTCGCAGACTCCCCGCAGTCGAAACACTCGGTTGTGCAACAGTCATCTGTTCGGATAAAACAGGAACACTCACTCAAAATAAAATGACAGTCGCTAAAATATGCGGAGAAGAGCAGAGAGTGCTTGAAAATGCGGTTTTGTGTTGCAACGCAACTGCGATGAGAGAAAACGGCATAATGACTGCAACGGGTGATCCAACCGAAGTTGCAATCGTTGTTTGCGGACTTGAAAAAGGTGTTGTGAAATCGGTTGCCGAACGGCAGTTTACAAGAATTCGTGAAATTCCGTTCAGTAGCGATAGCAAAATTATGACGACTGTTCACAAATCGGGAAATGGCTATCGAGTTATTGTCAAAGGTGCGCCCGAGCGAGTGATTGAAAGGTGCAGTTTGAACGGACAAACTAAATCGAAAATCACGGAGCAAGTCGACACAATGACAAAAAAGGCGCTTCGTGTTCTTGCGGTTGCGATACGGGAATATCAAACCCTACCGAAAGGTGCCGAATTTGATAAACTTGAATTTATCGGACTAATCGGAATGATTGATCCGCCAAGAGAGAACGTGAAAAGGGCAGTCGAAGAGTGCCGAAGAGCAGGAGTCCGAGCGGTGATGATAACGGGAGACAACGCACTAACTGCAAAAGCGATAGCCGAGCAGATTGGAATTGTCAAAAGAGGCGAAGACGCAAAAGTGCTGACGGGTACGCAACTCGATGAGTTGACCGACCGCCAACTTGTCAAAGAAGTACGTGATTGCCGAGTGTTTGCACGGGTGACTCCAATTCACAAGGTTCGGATTGTTAAAGCGTACAAGTCATCAGGCGATGTTGTCGCAATGACGGGTGACGGCATAAACGATGCACCTGCCTTGCGTGCCGCAGATATAGGTTGTGCGATGGGCAAGGGAGGAACAGATGTTGCGAGAGAGGCTTCGGATATGGTGCTTACAGATGACAACTTTTCAACTATTGTTGTTGCAGTTCGCCGTGGCAGAGGCATTTACGATAATATCAAAAAGTCGGTTCGCTTTTTGCTTTCGTGTAATATCGGCGAAATCCTGACCGTCTTTCTCGCATCGCTAATTGGGTTACCGTCGCCAATTCTGGCAATCCAACTGTTGTGGGTAAACCTAATAACCGACTCGCTCCCTGCAATTGCATTGAGTTTTGAGTCGGTTGAGTCTGATGTAATGCGTCGAAAACCATTATCACCGAAAAAAGGAATGTTCGACAAATCAACGGCACTCGATTTATTGTGCGAGGGTTGTTTAATCGGTGGGCTCAGCCTGCTTGCATTCTCGATAGGACGAACTTTTTTTGATGTGACGGGCGAGCCGTTGTGTGGCAGAACAATGGCATTTTGCGTGTTGTCACTCTCGCAGTTATTCCACGCTTTTAATGTGCGAACTTCACGCTCGCTGACAGAAATAGGACTGTTTACAAATAAAAAAATGTGCATTTCATTTGCAGTCTGCACATTGCTTCAAATTGCAGTTGTCACACTTCCGATAATGCGCAGCGTTTTTCATACAGTCGCACTTGGTGCGTTCGAGTGGCTGATTGTGATTTTGCTCTCGGTTGTGCCGATAGTTTTCTGCGAAATAAGAAAGAAATTTTCAGGCAAATGAAAAAACGCTGACGAAAAGTCAGCGTTTTTAATATGTAATCTAAATTATTTCAAGAATTTAAGACCACGAAGAATATACGGCTCTTTTGCCTGACCGTAGCAAATCTGGAAGAAGCAGATAATCTTGACAACGGAAAGAATACCACTGATAATTACTGCTGCGATAATCGGCAAGAATAAAAGCCAGAATGTGAGAGCGGCAATAATCCAAACCAAAATTTCAACAACTGTGAATTTCAAGCCTTGTCTAACGTGGAAAGCAACATAATCGGATTTGTTGGATGCGATAAGTGCGATGATTACGCCAATAATTCCCATAAGATAGATAAGCATACAGAAAACTTTGTTGTCGGAAATATCTTTTGCGTCAAATTCAGCAGTGTGGTCGAACGGATCTACCATAGGCTGAACGGGAGGTTGATACTGTTGGTTTGGTGCTTGATTTGGTGCCATCTGTGTGCCACAGTTTTGGCAAAAAGCATCATTGTCGTTGAGTTGTGCGTTGCAGTTTGGACAAATTTTCATAAGTAAAACTCCTTTGAAATAAAATTAAAAAACAAAAAGGACGTGAAGACCACGTCCTTTTGAAGTTTGAATAAACTCGAAGTGATAGTCTTTCGATTATCTTTTTGAGAACTGCGGAGCACGACGTGCGCCTTTAAGACCGTATTTCTTACGCTCTTTCATTCTCGGGTCACGAGTGAGGAATCCAGCCTTTTTAAGAATAGGACGAAGTTCCTCGTTATACTGCAACAAAGCACGAGAAAGACCGTGACGGATAGCACCAGCCTGACCTGTGATACCACCACCGTTTACATTGCAAACGATGTCGAACTTGTCAGCAGTATCAGTAAGAGCAATCGGCTGACGAACGATGAACTTCAAGGTCTCGAGACCGAAGTAATCGTCGATGTCACGATTGTTGATGATGATTTTGCCAGTGCCGTTGTAGACACGAACTCGGGCAACAGAACTTTTTCTTCTGCCCGTACCGTAAAAATAAGGCTTAGTTTCGTACATAATTCTGTCTCCCTTCTATTATAATGAATACTCAACGGGTTGTTGAGCAGCGTGCTTGTGTTCAGCACCCTTGTAAACTCTCAAACGAGTGAGAGCCTTGCGACCGATTGTGTTATCGGGAACCATACCTTTAACAGCGAGTTCCATAGCAAACTCCGGCTTCTC
>CADBMQ010000156.1 GCA_902795765.1 Oscillospiraceae bacterium
AAAAATACTTCCTTAAACATTGACAAAAAAGATGATGCCAAACCTTCGGTGAGTTTTAAAACAACGTTACCTGCAAAACCGTCTGCTACAAGCACATCACAAGCACCTTTCGGTACTTCACGAGCCTCTATATTACCTACAAAATTAAGTGACGAGTTTTTGAGCAACTGATATGCTTCAACAAGTGTTTCGCCACCTTTTGAGTCCTCAGCACCGTTATTAAGAAGTCCGACTGTCGGATTTTCAATCTTCAACACATTTTTCATATATGCCGATCCAAGCATAGCAAACTGCAAAAGTGCCTCGGGACGAACATTGATGTTTGCACCACTGTCAATAAGAAGATACGGCTTACCCGTTGTTGGCAAAACTGTACCGATTGCGGCACGTTTTACTCCACGAATTCGCTTAACAATAAAAGTTGCACCCATAAGAACTGCACCTGTACTACCTGCCGACACGATGGCATCGCACTCACCCTTTGCAACGGCATCAAATGCCATACCCAGCGATGTCCCACGCTTAGCACGGATAAGTTCTTTCGGTTCATCGTGCATATCAAAAATTTCATCAGTATGAACTATCGTCATATTGCTTATATCAATGTTATTTTCTTTTGCACATGCTTTGATTTTACTCTCGTCTCCAAAAAGTACGATTTCAATATCATCTGCAAGTTGCATTGCTTGATAACATCCGTCAATAACGCAAAGCGGTGCGTTATCTCCACCAAAAGCATCAACAGCAATTTTCATATCAAATCAATCCTTTTTATGTATTTGCTCATTTCTTCAAGCGCCGAATTTGCAACAACAGAATATCGTTCTTGCTTATTCTTTATAACCTGTTCGGGACGTGGTAATATACCAAAATTTGCACCCATTGGTTGAAAATCAACAACAGTTTCATCGCTAATGTAGGCACATAATGCACCCATCATTGTATTTCTCGGCAATGGTGAAATTTCTATCTGTTTTAATCTCGCTAATGTACCAACTGCGGCAACTATTCCAGACATAGCCGACTCCATATAGCCTTCTACTCCCGTAATCTGGCCTGCAAACGCAATTCGTTTGTCCGTTCTCATTTGGAAATACGGAGTCATCAACTTTGGAGAGCAGATAAACGTATTTCTGTGCATAACACCAAAACGTGTAAACTGCGCATTTTTCAATGCGGGTATCATAGAGAAAACACGTTGTTGTTCGGGAAATTTCAAGTTTGTTTGAAAGCCTACCAAATTATACATTGTACCATCTGCGTTTTCTTTACGCAGTTGTACAACTGCCCAAGGACGATGACCTGTATGTGGATTGGTCAATCCTACAGGTTTCATCGGGCCAAAACGAATGGTATCTGCACCACGCTTTGCCATAATTTCGATAGGCATACAGCCTTCGTAAACTGTGGGTTTATCAAATTCGTGAAGTTTTGCTGACTCGGCATTCACGAGTGCATCATAAAACTGCTCGTACTCTTCTTTATTAAGCGGACAGTTGATATAGTCACCTTCGTCATCGCTATATCGTGACTGGCAAAAAGCACTTGTCATATCAACGCTATCGGCCGTAACTATCGGAGCGGCTGCGTCATAAAAAGACAAATAATCTCCGCAAATATTCTGTATATTTTCGTAGAGTTTACCTTCTGTAAGTGGACCTGTTGCGATAATTACATCGCCATCAGGTATTTCAGTTATCTCTTGATTTATTACCTCAATATTCGGGTGGGATTTGATTTTTTGAGTTATATACTCAGAAAAATCGTCACGATTTACTGCTAATGCACCACCTGCGGCAACCCGACAACTATCTGCCGATTCAAGACAAATTGAGTCAAACAGTCGCATTTCTGCTTTCAACAGTCCTCCTGCGCTTGATACTCTGTCTGCTTTAAGCGAATTAGAGCATACAAGTTCGGCAAATCCGTCTGACTTATGAGCCGGAGAGTGTTTTACAGGTTTTTGCTCATATAATTTTACATTAACACCATGATTTGCGAGAAACCAAGCTGCCTCACAACCTGCAAGTCCCGCACCTATTACTTTAACTATCATTTCTTACTCTTACGCTCTACTTTGCGTTCGTAATCGCAATTTTCATCATTACAACCGATAATGCCACCACGACGTTTGAACAATGTTTTACCACATTTCGGACAATTTTCTGCTGTCGGCTCGTCCCAAGTCATAAAGCCACATTCCTTGCCTTTTTCACAGGCATAGAATTTGTTGCCTTTTTTAGAACGACGGAGCAAAATTTTACCTCCGCATTTTGGGCATTGACCCGGCATCTCGTTTACAAGCGGTTTTGTATTTCGACATTCCGGAAATCCCGGACAAGCAAGAAACTTGCCAAATCGTCCCGAACGGATTACCATATTTCTGCCACATTTTTCACACACTATATCAGTTTCCTGCTCGGGGACCTTGATTTTAGTGCCGTCCAATTTTTTCTCCGCCTCTTGCAAAGACTTATCGAATCCACCATAGAATTTTTCCAAAATCTTTGTCCAAACAACTTTACCATCTTCGACATCATCGAGTTTACCCTCGATACCTGCTGTAAACTTCAAGTCAACGATATCGCTGAACATATCTTTCATAAGACCTGTGATGATTTCGCCAAGTTCGGTGGGTTTAATTGTTTTCGGTGAACGACGCTCTATTTCAACATATTCACGCTTTGAAAGAGTTGAAATTGTCGGAGCATAGGTACTCGGTCTACCAATGCCGTTTGCTTCCATTGCGTCTACTATTGTTGCTTCTGTATAACGAGCAGGTGGTTGAGTGAAGTGCTGATTAGGTGTCAAAGAAACAAGATTAACTTCATCGCCCTCTTTGAGTTCGGGAAGTGCAGTTTCTTTTTCTTTCTCATCGTCAGATGATACTTCGTAAAGCACAGTATATCCGTCAAATTTAACCGAATAACCACTTGCCTTAAAAATATAACCATCTGCATCAATATCAACTTTAACTGTGTTATGAACACATACTGCCATAAGACTTGCGATGAAACGTTCCCAAATAAGTTTATACAACTTATATTGGTCGTTTGAAACGGAGTCTTTTATCTGTGCAGGTGTGATGAGCGGATTAGCAGGACGAATTGCTTCGTGTCCGTCTTGTGTACCTGCACCTTGTTTATAAAAACGAGCCTTTTCGGGCAAATATTTTTCGCCATAGGTTTCAGTTATATACTGATTGCCAAGTGCACGAGCCTCGTCTGAAATACGCAAACTATCAGTACGCATATAGGTGATAAGACCGGTTTGTCCGATTCCTGCAATGTCAAGACCTTCATAAAGTTCCTGTGCTATACGCATGGTTTTATCGGTCGAGAAATGGAGTCTGCGAGATGAATCCTGTTGCAAAGTTGATGTTTTAAATGGCGGTGCAGGAGACTTTTTGCGAGTTCCTTTTTTTACCGTTTTGACTATATACTTTGCATTATTCAACTTTTCAACAGTTGAATTTGCAGAGTTTTCATCAGAAATTTCAAGTTTTTTACCATCCGGTGTTGAATGGAGATATGCATCAAATTTTGAACGGCTCTTTTTGAGTATTGCGTCGATTGACCAATATTCAACAGGTGTAAACGCACGAATTTCTTCTTCACGATCGACAATCATACGCAAAACTGCCGACTGAACTCGACCTGCCGATAAACCACGTTTTACCTTTTTCCAAAGGAATGGCGACAATTTGTAACCAACAATTCTATCAAGTACACGGCGAGCCTGTTGAGCATCAACCAAGTTCATATCTATCTGTCTTGGAGAAGAGATACCTTTTGAGATGCCTGTTTTTGTTATTTCGTTGAATGTTACACGATTGCATTCGTCTTCTGGTAGTTTGAGCATTTTACTTAAATGCCACGAAATTGCCTCTCCCTCACGATCAGGGTCTCCTGCAAGATATACGTAATCACTTTTGGCAGCCTTTTCTTTTATCTGCTTGATTACTGCTTTTTTATCACGCATTTCGATATATTTAGGTTTGAAATTATCTTCAACATCAACACCGAGGGTTGATTTAGGCAAATCTCTTATATGACCTGCCGACGGAATAACTTCATATCCTTTTCCGAGATATTTTTGTATTGTTTTAGCCTTAGCAACAGACTCAACTATTACCAATTTGGACATTTTCTCAATTCCTTTCAAATATGTAAATCCGACTTATGCCTGTTCGTATCTTCCCCCACCAACAGGACGAATATAACCTTCAATTTCAAGTTCGGTTATTGCGACAAGCACTTCTGCCGAGTCGATTTGCGATTGTTCTATTATTGTATCAATATTCACTGCACCGTTTGTGAAATAGCTGTAAATTTTAGCATTTAAACCTATTAAATTATTAGTTTTTTGTGGTGGTTTTGGTTTATTTTCAATCTTTTTTTCAACCTTTTTCTTAGGCTGCTTTTTATGTTCAGTTTGCTCGACATCACTATTTTCGTCAAGCAATGACAACAACATATCGTCCTCACCGAGCAAAGTTCGAGAGTTTTCGTAGTTTAGTTTATGCGGATACTCACTAATAAACTCCGAAATTATATCGTATGGTGTGAAAACAGGTATTGCACCATCTTCAAGCAAACGATTATTTCCAAGAAATCTTTTTGACGTTATTGCACCCGGTACTGTGAAAATATATTTTCCTTGTTCAAGAGCGTGTTCAACGGTGATAAGTGCGCCACTTCGTTCTGGTGCTTCGACAACCATTACACCTAGCGACAACGCAGATATAAGACGGTTTCTGACAGGAAACGTATATCTACTCGCAGGTTCAAACGGCTGAAACTCCGTTATAACTGCACCATTTTCTGCAACATCCGATCTATATCGGCTATTCTGCATAAGATACGGATAACTTAATCCACAACCAAGGACTATAATTGATTTTGCTTTCGCTTTGAGCGCACCTTTTGTTGCGGCGATATCACATCCCATTGCACCGCCACTTACAATTACTGCGCCACAACAAGATAAACGATACGAAATTGTTTGAGCGATTGCGTTGCCTAAATCAGAGCATTTTCGAGTGCCGACAATGGCAATTACAGTCTCATCGTCTATGTTCGGCAACTGACCTTTGACATATATTACGGCAGGTGGATTTTTTATATTCATAAGCCGAGTCGGATAACTTGCATCTTCAGGTGTTATTATATCATACTGTCGGCGCTTGCATTGCTCGATAACTTTATAAGAACGTTCAAGCGAAGTATCACGAAGTTTTGTTATATCTTTTGTTGAAAAGTATTTACAAGTTTTCCAACCATCAATTCCCGATTCGTAAAAGTCTTTTGCCGTATCAAATTTTTCAAAAATTCGAAATGGTTTTATGCTTCCATAGCCGAGTGCCGTTTGTAGCCAAATCCAATATTCGGCATTAGTCAACGGCTCCACCTCCTGTGGTCATACAGAAACAAATTATTGCAGCAGCGGCAGATGCGTTTAGCGACTCTGCTCTGCCTGACATAGGTATGGTAATCATACAATCGCACCCGTTAATTGTATCATCATCAAGCCCATTTGCCTCGTTACCGATTAGAACGGCACTACCTTTATTAAACTGAACACTTGATATCGGCCTTGCAGTTGCTCTCGGAGTTGACGCAAAACTTTCTATATTTAGCGATTTAAAATCGTCAAACATTTCGTTTGTAGTTTTGTATGTTTTAACATTCATTCTGAAAAAAGCACCCATCGATGCACGAAGAGACTTTGGGCTGAATACGTCGCACCCTCCACAACTGATAATGCCGTCAAGGCCAAGAGCCTCGGCAGTTCGTGCAGCAGCACCGACATTTGACGGATCTTGCACATTTACAAGCGCCAGATATTTGCCGTCTTTTGAAAGTTCAACCTTCGACTGATTGTTCGACACAACACCAATAACACCTTGCGGAGATATTGTATCTGCCATTTTTTTCATAACATCGGTACTTACAAAAAAGACGTTGTCACTCGCTTTTTTTAGTTCTTCGCACTCTTCAAAATGGTCATTAGCAAACTGATTTGTTACATACAAATCTTCGAAATTTTTACCACTTTTTACTGCATCCACACAAAGACGTAGTCCTTCAACCGGATAGCAATTTTCAGCGGTTCTAAAAGAGGAATTTGACATAAGTTTACAAACTCGTTTTACTCGTTCGTTATTTTTTGCCGTTATAGTTATGTTCATATTTTCCTCCTTTTTTCTTTGTATATCAACAAAATTTGTGCTACTTTTTAACCAAAAACGCACCCGAATTTCTAAGATTCGGGTGCAAGTTTATTGATTTTATTTGAGTGCTTCTTTTGCTTTTTCAGTCAAAGCTGTGAAAGCAGCAGCATCATGAATTGCAAGTTCTGAAAGCATCTTGCGGTTCATTACGACACCAGCTTTTTTAAGACCGTTCATAAATGTTGAATAGTTCATTCCGTTGAGTTTAGCACCTGCAGAAATACGAGTGATCCAAAGTCTGCGGAAATCTCTCTTCTTTTGTTTACGGCCAATATAAGCATAGTTGCCCGATTTCATAACAGCTTCTTTTGCTGTCTTAAAAAGTTTATGCTTTGAGCCAAAATAGCCCTTAGCAAGTTTCAAAGTCTTATTTCTTCTTTTGCGCGTCATCATTGCGCCCTTAACTCTTGCCATGTCTTATCTTTCCTTTCTTGTGGCCAAAATTTACGCCAGATAGTTTTTATTTATACGGAATAAGGCGCTTGATCTGCGCTTGGTTTGTTACGTCAGCAATGCTCTGCTTACGCAAGTTTCTCTTTCTCTTTGTGCTCTTTTTATTGAGAATGTGAGATTTGTAAGCGTGTGCACGCTTTACCTTACCAGTGCTTGTGAGTTTGAAACGCTTTTTTGCACCGCTGTGTGTCTTGATCTTCGGCATTTTAAATTCCTCCTTGAAATGAATAGTTTAATTTTTCTTTGGTACTAAGAACATTTGCATCGTTCTGCCTTCCATTTTGGTCGGCTTATCGACAGACGCAAATTCCGAGCAAGCCTCTGCGAAACGATTCATAGTTTCTGTTCCGAGTTCGGGGTGACCGAGTTCTCTACCACGGAAACGAATGAACACCTTAACTCTATCACCGTCTGATGTGAATCTTTCAGCGTGTTTCACCTTTGTATTGAAATCGTGAACGTCAATATTAAGACCAAGTTTAATCTCTTTGATTTTAATAATCTTCTGACTCTTCTTAGCCTCTTTCTCACGTTTGGACTGTTCAAATCTGAACTTTCCGTAATCCATTATCTTGCATACAGGCGGTACCGCATTTGGGGCAATTTTAACTAAGTCAAGATTGCTTGCCTCTGCCTGAGAGATTGCTTGATCGATTGATACAACACCCATCTGACTGCCATCTGCACCGATAAGTCTTACTTCTTTATCCTTGATTTGTTCGTTGATGAAATGCTCTTGCTTGCTGATAATTACGCACCTCCGATATAATTGGCAACAAAAAACGGACGTAATAAATCCGTCCGCAATAATCCTATTTTCAAGGCTTATTGACCACGTAAGTACTTAACCACGAGGTGAGAACCGGACGGTTCTGCTTTGTTGTCTTTGCATATAATACCACTAAACATAAGGTTTGTCAAGCCTTTTTTAAGAAATTTTCCAAAAGTTTTTGTGGTTGAAACAGTTGACTAATCACAAAATATATTATACAATAAATTTAGAAAAATTGCAAAGGAGTTTTTTTAGAAATGGAAGACTATACACCGGATATTATCTCTTTGACCGATGAAAACGGCGAAGAGTTTTCACTTGAAGTTATTGACGCAATAGACTATGAAAATGAGCACTATTTGGCTCTCGTTCCAGACGGCTCGGGTACAACCGAAGATGACGGAACAGTTGTTGTTTTGAAAGAAGTAATTGAAGGCGACGAATATTACTATGAAGAAATTGAAAACGACGACGAATACAACGAAGTTAGCGACATTTTCGCTGAACGTTTGGAAGAATTTTACGAAGTAGACAGAGATTAGTATTTTCCCTGCCCTGTTCGTGTATCTCATCGCACATATAACCCTACACTTGTATTTTAGGGAGCTCGGTCTCCGATGGCAGGTCCTGCAGGCCTCCCCGATTATTCGGGACGTTGGAAGCGCAAAACCATTGGGAGAGCACCCACCTGTCACTTTTTGCAGGTTATAACTCTTGCGATGTTTTACGGCAGGGCGGGTATTTTTATTTTTGGAGTTTTTTATGGAAATTCACAACATACAACCATTATTTTGCGAAAACTCAAAAGTATTGATTTTAGGTAGTTTTCCGTCTGTTAAATCTCGTGAACAGCAGTTCTTTTACGGTCATCCGCAGAATAGATTTTGGAAAGTAATTTCTGCGATTACCGATAGCGATTTGCCTACTACAATCGAAGAAAAGCGAAAACTGATACTTGATAATCAAATTGCTTTGTGGGATGTTATCGCAAAATGTGATATTGTAGGTTCGTCAGATTCAAGTATTAAAAATGTTGTGGCGAATGATTTGACAACAATTTTAAATACTGCGAACATTCAAGCGATTTTCACAAATGGAAAAACTGCGTACAAACATTATAATAAGTATATTTTCCCTAAAATTGGTATCGACGCAATTTGTCTGCCGTCAACAAGTCCTGCTAATGCCGCTTTTTCGCTAAATAAACTTATCGAAATTTGGAGTTGTGAATTAGAGAAATATATCAAAGAGTAAAGGCAAGTAATCCAAGCGTATACTCTACCCCTTCCTTTATTTCTTCGGGAGTAATTGTGAAATTACGATTGAACAATGATATTACATACTGATTTTCCGAATTCACTCGCTCGTCTGTTTGATAAGAAGCGTATCCTGCGGCATTATCGACTTTTATCATACAATAAGCACCTATTGCTATTACACAAAATACAAACGCAGTTAAAAATGCTGATTTTAAAAAAATAAATATTTGTTTCATAATAAATCCCCTGTTTGTAGTTTTACAAACAGGGGATGATTTTATACTTTTTTGCGTTTTCTTTTAATTATTGCAGGAATTATGACTGCATAAACCAACAGTAACACTACACCCGAACCTGCAAGAACTATTCCCTCTTTCAATCCAAGAGGTGTGAATTTAAATTCGATTTGATGCGTTCCGTCTTCAACTTCAACTGCCATAAATCCTACGTTCGCCCGTATGATTTCAGTTTGTTTGCCGTCAACAAATGCCGTAAATCCCGAATGATACGGAATGCTCACAAAACAAAGTCCACCATTTGAATTAACGTTCATAGTATATCCACAATTAGTTTTTGTGAAATCTTGAACGGCTGTTTTGCGATTTTTCTCGCAAATTTTCTCGATACCAACTTCATCAAGTTCCGCTGAAATGCTATTATAATTGCGTTTTAGTTTGCTCATACCCTTTTGACCGAGCAAACAACCGTACAACATAACTTCGTCTTTATTACGGCTTATTGACGGAAGTTTATCAAGCTCCGACTGACTTATAACACTATCATATACGAAGCCTTGACCGATATAATTATCATTTTTATATACCGTAAAATTGCCCGAATTACCCAAGCGAGTAAACCCTTTGATTGCAGTTTCGTTTGCATCATTTACAAAGCGATGATTAGATCTCTTATCATCTCCACGATAGTCTGCAAGATACTTAACTCCAAGCAAAGCACGAGTTGCAACATATTGTGTATCAGGTTTGCTTTCGACATCTCGCTTATCGCCTATATACTTGTAGTAATCCATTATTGATGCAGGAACAACCGAGTTAAAGCAATCAATGGAACGTTCTCCCCAATACATTGGTGCATTACTTTCAAAAGCATATTCTTCAACTCGATAATAACTATCATCTTTAAAATTGGGTGTGTAATTCAAAAGTCCATACTCGGTTCGAGATGTAATTCCCATACTTGACGCACGACCTGCAAATACAACATACATTCCGCTCAACGAACATATAACAAAAGTCATCGCCAACATTAGCGACACGTATCTGCGTCTGTTTTTGCGGTTCTTGTAAAGTATGACCACAATTACAAGTGACAATATTGCAAGCACGCAATTTGCGTAAAATCTAATTGGATTCCATTTATGGAATTCGCTATCTTCTCCGACATTGAACAGACCTATATGTGTTACTGTTTTACCGTCGATTACTGTGCTCATTGGAATAAAACCAACCACAAGGACAATTATTGCAGTTATTATAAACGTATATTTTATTCCTTTATGCAAATCAAATTCTTGCGGATCTTCAAATGCACAAGCAGTTGCAAGTGACATCATAAGTATCGGTGCGAAAAACCATCTTGCATAGTATGCGACATTCATCATAGTGAAAGCCGAATTAAGTGCAGGAATAAATGCGGCTATTAAGCAGAAAATTAAAAGTCTGCGTAGCCAATTTCCTTTTTCGCTTATTAAAAATGCGACAACACCCGTTGTTGAAAACAAAGGAATATACGCTGACAGACTCGCCCAATTTGTACCTGCATTCGGCACATACAATGGGTAAGACGACATATCTGTTGGCATAAAGATTGAAATGAAGATATTTGCATAGAGTCTTGGATTGCCATACAAAATCAAGTCCCAACCTGACAACATCGATGAAACTCGGCTGTTTTGCAACACTTCGAGAATTGACGGCAGAAACAATACACACGCTATCATAACGCCGACAACCGACTCGAAAGCTACACACAAAATTTTGCGTACATTGATATTCCACTCGTGTGAAAATGCTCTGAAAAGGAAATACGGCACCAAGAAAACTGCCATTGCAATGAAAAAGAAATAATTGACTGTTGCGCATAATGCAACTGCAAGGCAAAAAACACCTTTTTTGCCGTCACGCATCAGCATTTCAAGTCCTATGAGCAGTAGTGGAAAGAAAACTATTGCTTCGTGGAAATGATTAAAAAATACGTTGTATAGCGAAAATCCCGAAAACGCATACAACATTCCGCCGATAATCGCAAAGACCGATGTTTGAATAAATCTACGAATGTAGATCGCTGCAAATGTTGCTGCTAGAGCAAATTTAAGCATAAGCAATGGTCCGAGCAAATACGGGACTGCAACTGTTGGGAACAACAAAGTCAGCCAAAAGAACGGACTACCTATTACATAAAAACTATAT
>CADBMQ010000157.1 GCA_902795765.1 Oscillospiraceae bacterium
CGTATCTCCAAATCTTTCAAGTCACGCCATTTTCCTTGTGGGAGCATTCCAAGTCGCACACCACCGATTGCAATTCGTTTCAAACGGACAAGTTCAAGCCCAACTGCCTCGCACATTCTACGAATTTGACGGTTTTTACCTTCTGAAATAGTAACTAAAAGTACAACTCTATTTTCTTCGCTCAATGCCACAGAAACGTCAGCAGGACGTGTTTTATATCCATCATCAAGAGTTACACCTATAATGAGTGAGTTGAGTTGCTCATCTCTTAGCGGAGGTCGAACTGTTACACGATATGTTTTCGGAACATGGCAACGGGGATGAGTCATATAATTAGCAAATTCACCGTCATTTGTAAATAAAAGCAAACCTTCCGAATCTTTGTCAAGTCTGCCAACAGGATATACACGCTCAGGAACATCTTCAAGTAGCATATCGACGCTTTTTCTGCCAAGTTCATCGTTCATTGTTGTAACAAATCCACGAGGTTTATGAAGCATAATATATCTACGTTCACGAGATGCTTTTATCAATTTTTTCTCATAAGTTATTCTATCTTTTCTTGGATCAATTTTGTCGCCAAGTTTGGCAATTCTGCCGTTTACACGAATTTTGCCTTCTTCGATAAGTTGCTCGGCTTTTCGGCGTGAAGCGACGCCACATTCTGCAACGTATTTTTGCAAACGTATTTTTTCAACAGCCATTTTATTATCAATTCCAATCTATACAAATAATAATTTAAAAAAATAATCTATAAAACTTATTTTATTTTCGCTAATAATTATAGCAGATTTTTCTGCTGTTGTAAACTGTATTTCTCCGATTTTTTTGTCATTAAGATAGTAAACAGCTTTTCCAACCTGTTCGTTATATTCCAAAGGAGCATATAAATATTTCGGCAACATTATTTTACATTCAATTTTTGCAGTTGAATTTTCGGGTAAATAACAAGAAAAAATATTGTGTTTGATTGAAACAATATTTTTTGTGCCACCACACACGTGAACTTTATTTGGCAAATCTTTGGTATATTCGTATTTTTTTAGAGAAGAGAAGGCGTTTTTATGTAAAGTTTTGTTGTCGTTCCAATCATCTGATGCATTTAGTGTAACGACAATAACACTTGCTCCATCTCGCTCACAAGCACTTACTAAACAGCGTCCAGATTTTTTGGTAAATCCTGTTTTAACGCCAATGCAACCATCTAATTCACTGAGTAAGCGATTATGGTTTGAGTATGTTCGAGTTGTGTTGCCGTTGTTGTAAACTGCCTTGTGCTTTTTGGTTGAGACTATTTTTTTGAAAGTATCGTTTTCAAGCGCTTTTGCAGTTAAAATAGCCATATCACGAGCAGTTGTATAGTGTCCATCGGAATCAAGACCGCTTGGGGTAACAAAGTGACTTGATTTCATACCAAGTTTCAATGCGGTTTCGTTCATTAAATTAGCAAATGATTTTAAACTACCACAAATTGCATAGGCGATACAGTTTGCACAATCATTTCCTGATTCAAGCATTAAACCATAGCAAAGCTCAAATAGAGAAATCTCGTCACCAGAGCAAAGACCTGCACTTGTACCCTCAACTTTTAACATATCGCTATTAACTTTAATTTTCTTATTTAAATCAGGTTGATTACAAGCAATAAATCCTGTCAAAATTTTTGTTGTACTCGCCATTGTCATTTGTTTGTCAATGTTGCAATAGTCCAAAAATTCATTTGTTAAAGGATAGTAAACTGCATAAGATATAGCCGAATATGCATCAACTTTAAAATAGATATTTGAATATATAAAAATTAGACATACTATAATAGAAAAAATCTTCTTGAACATAACAAACACCTGCCGTTTTAATAATATGCGACAGGTGTTCATTTAATTATTTTTCGGATTCAGTTTCTTTGTTTTTATTTTTCGAGAAAGTTGATTTAAGTTTTTCGGCAATTTCTGGAATCATAGCAACAATTCCTTCGCTTGATGAAGTTTCTGTTTTTACAGGAACAATATCAACTTTTCCATCAGCCAAAACAAGAAAAGCGACAGGGGTAACTGACATACCTGCACCGCCACCACCACCAAAAATAGCACGTTGTGATTTAGTTGGAAAATCTGAACCACCGGATGCAAATCCGTATGAAACTTTTGAAATCGGAATAACTTTTATACCATCAGCAAGTTCGATGGTTTCACCGACAATAGTATCAGCAGTAGCCATAGATTTCAATTTTTCCATAGTTGTTTCCATTATGCCGTTAATTTTTTCACTCATTTTATACACAATCCTTTCATAATCAATCTTTGATAATATTAAATATTATTTTAAACACCGCCCGAAATCCACTTGCAGTTAGATGTAAGGGAAGTGTATGAAATACAATTAAAAATCTAACATCATTGCTTTTTGCAGTATAGTCGACTTTCGCATCGACAATCTGTTTTTTTATATCAAGTCTACTAGATAATAAACCTATTGTTGGATAGAATACAGTACAAAACTTACCATATTCTATCGCAAGTTCATCAGCGGTTTTACTTTCATCTCCCAGCACAACATTAACATATAATGGATTTATATGAATATGATGCGTAAGCTTGGGAATTTCTTTTAAAATTGGAGCAATAATTGAGTCTTTGATAAAAGTCACAGTTTCAGTAGAACTGCGATCTTTTTTTATTTTGCTCCAAATTCCTTCTTTTTTTTCTGCACTTTTCTTTGTTTTTGTTTTATTGTCAGATTTTTTTGATTTTTTGTTGTTTTTTACCTTAGTTTTTTTCTTGGATTTTTTTGAAGTATCAAACTTGATGAAACCATAATAAAAAGCAACATTAACATCGTCAGTTTTAATAACTTTAATTCTAATCGGAATAATCAAAACAAGAAAAACAAACGCAACAATACCACCGATTATATATAATGCAAGCATTTATTCATTACCGCCTGATTCAGTATTGTTATCCTCATTTTCCACTTTTTCTACTTCTTCGTCCTTTTGTGGAAGAGGAGGTAAATCGTCAAGACTTTTAAGCGAAAAGCATCTCAAAAATGTATCGGTAGTACCATAAATAAGTGGACGACCGGGAAGTTCAAGTCTACCTTTTTCTTCAATAAGTCCTTTATCATACAAACTTGCAACAACGCCCGAACAATCCACACCACGAACCTGCTCGATAAAACTTTTGGTAACAGGTTGGTTATAAGCAATAACCGCAAGCACTTCAAAGGCCGCTTGTGACAGAGGCGCATTACGCTTAATTTCCAACATCTCTTTAACATAAGAGAAATATTCTTCTCTCGAACAAAGCTGATATTTTCCTGCAAGCTCAACCAATTTGAAACCTCGTGACTGCTCGTTATACTCATTAGAAAGTTGTTGAGCGAGTTGTTCGATTTCTTTTTCAGATTTGTCCATTACACTTGCAAGTCTATCTTTACCAACAGGCTCTCCTGCGGCAAAAATCAACGATTCCAATATCGATAAATCTCTATTCTGCATCAGTTTGAGCCACCTTAGATGAATTTTCTATATAATTAACAATAACTTCGCCGTTTTTTTCTTCGGTTGCAATTCGTTTACCTTTAAGTAATTCAAGAATTGCAAGAAATGTTGCAACAACTTCTGAACGGCTATTTGATTCACGAAACATTTCTGCGAATTTAACACTTTTTCTTCGTTTAAACTTGCGAAGAACAGTAATGATACCAGATGAAACGGATACAATTTTTTTATGAACAATACCCGAAAAAGCTTTCACATCGGGTGGTAGTTTGCGAAGTCCACGTCCAGCAGCATCTTCGTAATACTTAACCAAAACAGTCGCATCGTGATTTCTTTTATATGTTTTGTCAATATCAACACGAACAGGCTCACGGACAAACATTTTAAATCCTTCTGTTCGTTCCGAAAGCATAGCGGCAATAAGTTTGCAAGTTTGATATTCAATAAGTTCACCTTGCAATTCCTTTTTCAGTTCTTCTGTCTCTTCGTACTTAGGCAATAACGAAACCGACTTTATATATATCAACCTTGCAGCCATTTCCAAAAATTCACTTGCAACGTCCATATCTTCTTGTTGAAGTTTGTTGATATAGTCCATATACTGATCAACAAGTTCACTAATTTTTATATCGTAAATATTAAGTTTGTTTTTTGATATGAGATGAAGCAAAAGGTCGAGAGGACCTTCAAAATCATCTAATCTAAAAGATAAAGTTGAATTCATTATACACCTCTATGCCAAACCAAATATCATTAGAAGAAAACCATATATGGTGTTTGTTGCTGTGCCAATAATATTAGAAAACGAGCCGAGTGCAATAAGAGCAAGTGTTACATATAAAAGAATGCTTTCGTATTGCATAATTTTATAATATGTTTTATCGCCGACAATCAATCCTAAAATTCGAGAGCCATCAAGTGGTGGTAATGGAATTAAATTGAAAACGGCAAGAGATATATTTATTATAGCACCATATTGAAAAATCATCATTATTGTTTGTCCAACAATAAGAGGCATTTGGATACTTAACGATATCCAAACAAAAACTCTCATAAAAAATACGAACAAAACCGCCATCAAAAGGTTAGAAACAGGGCCTGCAAGCGCTACCAAAGCCATATCTCGCTTCGGCTTTTTGAAGTTGTACATATTAACAGGAACAGGTTTTGCAAAACCAAAGCCACAAATCAAAATAAGTACCGAACCAATCAGGTCAAGATGACGAGCCGGATTCATTGAAATGCGTTTTTGAAATTTAGCAGTAGGGTCACCAAGCCAATATGCCATAAGTCCATGGGCTGATTCATGAACAGGAAAACAAACTAATAATATGATAACAGCCGTAACGAGTGTGCTTATTAAACCATATATGTTTCCTTGACGGACACTTTGTATAAAATCTAATAACATTATTTTAATCTCCTAGATACATATATATCTATTATATAAAATTTTACCTAAAAAAGCAAGTCAAAATCTATCCTTTGTTGCAATTCATATTAAAATATGATATTATATTAACAGATTATTTGAAAGGGGTGTGTGCATTTAATGATAAGTTACGCCGAAATGCCTGAAATTATACGGGAATATATGGTATATATTCAAACAATTAAAGGCAGATCTAAATCAACGGCTGACATATATTATCGTGATATTCGTGCTTTTTTCAGATATTTAAAATGCTACAAGTTTGGAACTATCAGTCAAGATGAAATTGAAACTGCGGATATTTCTGATTTGACCTTATCGCAAGTAAAATCGGTCACCTTAATGGACGCTTACGGATATATGGTTTATTGTAAAAATGAATGTAACAATAACGCAAAAACCCAAGCTCGTAAAACCACAAGCATTAAGCAATATTATCGTTATCTTGCAAATCGAGCTCATAAAATTGAAACAAGTCCGCTCGAGGAGCTTGATCCACCTAAAATTGGCAAGTCATTGCCAAAATATCTCACACTTGAACAAAGCAAACGTGTTCTTGATAGTGTTGATGGACCATTTAAAGAACGAAACTATGCTATTGTTACGTTGTTTTTGAATTGTGGTCTGCGACTTGCCGAACTTTGTTCACTCAATTTGCGTGATATAAATTTCACAGATAAAATAGTCGTTGTAACAGGAAAGGGAAATAAACAACGGCAAATTTTTTTGAATAATGCCTGTGTTGTTGCGATTAAGGATTATATAGAAGTCAGAAAACCGTCAAAGCCTGATGAAAAGGCGCTTTTTGTTAGCAAACGTGGCACGAGAATTAGCAGAAGAATGGTTGAACAGATTATAACAGATTTGCTTAATCGCTCTGATTTAGGTGGTATGGGACTGTCAACTCACAAATTACGTCATACGGCCGCAACTCTTATGCATCAGTATGGTAAAGTGGATATTCGTGTTTTGCAAGAGATTTTAGGTCATGAAAATCTCGGCACGACAGAAATATATACTCATTTATCTAATGAGCAAATTCAAAAAGCGATTGATTCAAATCCTCTTGCTAATCAAAAAAAATAAGGTTCAATTCATTATGCTATTTAAAGCAAAAGATAAAAGTGAGCCAATACAACGGAAATTAAAAATGACCTTGATAAAATTCAAGGCCTTTTTTTAAAATATTTGTTTACTCTAAGAAGAGAGATTATCACTTGTTTTTATAAACTAAAAAACAATATCTATAAACCACTTATATAAAGTTTTAAATGGCTTTTTCCAAGAGTTTGAAAATTTATTTACAACAAACATAAATGGACGCTCAATAGCTTTTTGTCTGATAAGGTCGATTATTGTGCCTACTAAATATATAATCAAAACCGCCAAAAGAGAGTATAGGATTAACATCAATGAATTTTGATAGTCCTTGCCTTTGAATATTGTTTGCCAAATAAAAGAACGTATATGTTTATTGTCGTGCATAAGGTATACACCAAATGATGCCGACGCAATCAAATTTATGATTTTATTATTCGGAATAGTAATTTTTTCAAAAATCATAAATAATGTAACCGCACACAATAGAGTAAATACCGATTGCTGATCGTAAAAATATAACGAATGTCCTGCAACGGCGGAAACTTTTGTTCCCAATAAAATGAGACCAATACAGGTTGCATATCTTATGAGCGTGAAAACAACAAACAGAATCACATATTTTTTTACATTTCCTTTTGGATTTAAACCGAACAATCTAATATACCCAGCCAAACAATACAAAAATACAAACCATAATAACACATTGCCTTGGAATTTTGATGTTGTGAAAGTAGGAATAATTGACCATATCACAAATAGTAATATGAGCATTTTTTGATATGTAGATTTATCCAACTTGTGCAAAAGAATATTGATAAACGGATGAATAAGGTATAATACAAAGTAAATTGCTGCGAACCACCAAGTGCTGAATGTAACAGGTAATAACGACTGTACAAATGCAAGCGGACTAAATTTTATTACACCTATTGCCGAAAATACACAATAAATACCTGCCGAATAAAAGAACACCTGTCCCCAAAATTTCAGCAGTCTTTTTAAATTAAAAAGTCGTTTGTTGGTAATTAAAAAATAACCTGAAATTAAAATGAATACATCAACACCAACTTTTCCACCCATTTCGATAAAGCTGAGCCAAAAGCGGGGAATAGATAGTGTATGCGAATTGTAAGTAAATCCGCTATGTGTTGCAAAATGACATCCAACAATCATAACCATTGATATTATTCTCAATAGTTCAATAGATGAATTTCGCATACCTTTGTTGGTTGGTATTTCTTTTTTTAGTGGCATAACTTCACTTCCTGTACATAATTAGTGATTATATTTTAACATAAATTAAAATGTAATTCAAGTTGTAGATTTGACAATATATAATAGAGAATCTAAAAAAGTCCGGAGTCATACGGTTCCGGACTTTTTTGCACAAACGTAAGATTTTGTGTCTTTTTTATTCTTTAACCATCTTTTCGATTGATCTGCCAACACTTTTGTATAAAACAAATGAAAGTATTGCATTTCCTCCGGCTTTAATTGCATTAAATCCAACAATGACCGGCATCATATCCCAAACCGCACTTACTGGCATACCAGAAAAAATTGGTGTGATAATTAAATTAGCAGGCATCATAACAAGAGCCATTGTTATTGTACCACAAATTAAAGCTATGATTGACCCCGAAAGTGTGTGCTTGAATTTATAAATCAAACCTGCAACAAGGACAAAACTTCCTGTGGCAATAATGTGCATCACAAATCCATACCATCCACTCTGCGGACTAACTAAAAACCATTGCAAAAATGATACAACAACTGTACAAATAACACCTGCGAGTGGGCCAAACAAAAATGTGCAAATGAAAATCATAACGTCAGCCGGATCGTATTCCAAAAATGGTGCAGACGGGAAGATAGGGAAGTGGATAAAATAGACCAGTACAATCGACAATGCACAAAACAATGCGATAAATACCATTTTCAAAGTTTGCTGTTTCTTCATAATAACTCATTTCCTTTCAAAATAAAAAGCGTCCAAATACAGGACGCTTTCTTTTATACTGAAAGAAAAACAAATAATTCTTCCGTCCGGACTATACCGTCGGCTTTGGAATCTCACCAAATCATGCTGTAAAGCTCGTGGGCTTGTCGGATAAACCGCATTACCACCGGTGGGGAATCACACCCCGCCCTGAATTTATTGTATTAATATTATATCAAGCAAAAGTTGATTTGTCAATACTTTAGGTAGAAAAAATAAAAACACCCGATAAAATCGAGTGTTTTTGGCAGGGGTAGCAGGATTCGAACCTACGAATGCTGGAATCAAAATCCAGTGCCTTACCGCTTGGCGATACCCCTAAATTTCAGAGTGCTTAACTATTATAACAAACTATTTTGCATTTTGCAAGTGTTTTTTTATTA
>CADBMQ010000158.1 GCA_902795765.1 Oscillospiraceae bacterium
GCGAAATTATCGAAGTTTTGACAACTTCCCAACCGCACGGACCGAGCCGAGATTGGTTGAAACTCGTTAAAACATCAGAAGCGAGAAACAAAATCCGTGCTTGGTTTAAGAAGGAAAAACGTCCCGAAAACATCGAGCAAGGTAAGGCAGAATTCGAAAGAGAACTTCGCAGAAACTTCATCAATTTCACAAACGAAGAGTTTGAAGAACTTGTGAAAACCCTCGCAGAGCGTCAACATTGCGACACTCCTGACGATTTCTATGCCGCAATCGGATATGGTGGTATATCGGTTTCTCGTCTTATGCCACGAATTAAAGATGATTATAAGGCTCGTCACAAGACAACAAATGACGATATAAATAATCTTGTTCAGCACAAACCCCACAGCACAGGCAAATCCCACGATTTGGTTGAAGTCAACGGAATGGATAACTGCCTTGTCAAACTCTCGAAGTGTTGCAGTCCGTTGCCCGGCGACCCGATTATCGGCTTTATCACTCGTGGTCACGGTGTTTCGGTGCATAAACGCAGTTGCGTAAACGTCCCTGCTCATCTCGAAAACGATACTTCGGGCAGATGGATTGAAGTGCGTTGGACAGGCGAATCGAACACAACATTCCAGTCCACACTTCGTATCAGCGCTATTGACCGTAGTGGTTTGCTCGCAGATGTCACCGCAACAGTTGGCGAAATGCGACTTTATCTCCATTCTGCGTCTGCTCGTTCGCTCAAAGACGGCAACAGCGAAATCACTCTCACAATGGCAATCGAAAATCGTGAGCATTTGAGAAACATAATTGCAAAACTCCAAAAAGTTCAGGGAGTTTACTTGGTTGAAAGAGTATAAAAGGGGCTGAAATTTTGACTAAAAAAGACAAAATGGCAATCGCCGTTGAGGCTCTCGAAAAGCGATACCCCGATGCGAAATGCTCGCTAACTGCTGAAAATCCGTTGCAACTTCTAATCGCAACTCGCTTATCTGCTCAATGCACGGACGCACGGGTTAATCTTGTGACACCCGCTTTGTTCGAGCGATTTAAGACTTGCGACGATTTCGCATCGGCACAAGAGTCGGAAGTCGCAGAGTATATCCGCTCGTGCGGTCTTTATAAAACGAAAGCGCACGATATTGTCGAAATGTGTCGGCAAATTCGTGATAATTTCGGCGGAGAAGTGCCCGACTCGATTGAAAAACTCACATCTTTATCGGGTATCGGCAGAAAAACGGCAAATCTTATTATGGGTGATGTTTATAGGCAACCTGCCGTTGTGACGGACACCCATTTGATACGAATTACCAATCGTTTGGGATTGTCGCAAGGCAAAGAGCCGTACAAAGTTGAAATGCAAATTCGAAAAATCATCGCACCCGAAAAATCGTCTGACTTCTGCCATAGAATTGTGCAGTTCGGCAGAGATGTCTGCAAAGCACAATCGCCGAAGTGCGATGAATGTGAACTTAAATCTATCTGCTCTCAAAAATTCGACAAAAAGGCAGAAAAAACAAAAAAATAACTTTATTTTACCTTTAAAAAATGTTATAATTAAAATAATGCAGAAGGGGGCATTTTTTTAATGGACAATCGTTATGATTTGGGGGATTATGCGTCTAACCGTCGCACAACTTCCGAAACACCTCGTTCGTCTGATCATAACACAAATCGCAACACAAACCGCAGACCTTATAACAGACGCAAACAACCAAAAAGTAAGGCTCCTGTTGTGTTTATGCTGATTCTCCTTATTGCTGCTTGTATTTTGGCGGTCACAACTTTCACTTTCGCAAGTAAATATAGCAAAAGTGAACAGGAGAGACAAGCTCAAAGTCAATCCGTTGAAGAATATAAGCAAAAAGCAACTGAAATGGAAAAGAAGTACAACGAAGAAAAGAAAAACGCAGACGAATGGAAAAAGAAGTACGACAACCTTGTCGCTGTGAGAAACGGCGACAAGAAGGTTGCGTATTTAACTTTTGACGATGGCCCGAGCGAAAATACGCTCAAAATTATCGACATTTTGAAAAAATACGATATTAAAGCGACATTTTTTGTTATTGGCAGTAGTAATGTTGAATATATGAAAAATATCGTTGATAGTGGCAACCAAATTGCGTTGCACTCATATTCCCACGACTATTCTGAAATTTACAGAAGCGCTGACGCTTATATGAAAGATTTGAAAAAAATCCACGACCTTGTCAAAGAAAAAACGGGTAGGGATTGTAAGGCAATCCGTTTCCCTGGTGGTGCTTCGAATACAATTTCAGCTGAGTATTGCAAAGGCATTATGAGTGTACTCACCGAAAAGGTACACGACAAAGGCTATGAATACTACGATTGGGACTGCGATAGCACAGACGCAAGTGGCACTAATGTTGAACCTGCAAAACTTGTTGCAGGTGTTAATAATACATCTCACGGCAAACTTGTCACCGTGCTTATGCACGATACAAAGGCGAAAAGCACAACGGTCGAGGCTCTTCCGCAGATTATCGAAACTTTGAAAGCAAAAGGCTACGATTTCGATACCTTGGACAACTGCCCAAGACCGTGCCACCATTCGGTAAACAACTAAAAGGAGTTTATTTTAATGAGTAAAATTGTAATTTCTGCGGATAGCGCAGTAGATTTATCTAATGAGCTTTGCGAAAAATACGATGTTAAAGTTTTCGGAATGACAATCGTTATGGGCGAAGAACAGCGCACCGATGGTGTTGACGTGCATACAACCGATGTGTTTGACTATGTTAAACGCACAGGCACACTCACTTCCACAAGTGCGGGTAGTATCGGCGAATACGAGGACTATTTCACAAAACTCACCGCAGACGGCTCTGCCGTTGTCCATTTTAGTTTGGGTAATGAGTTTTCGTCAACTCATCGAAATGCAGTTCTTGCAGGCGAAGAAGTGGAGAACGTTTTTGTTGTCGATAGCGCCAATTTGTCAACCGGTATCGGATTGCTCGTTCTCAAAGCTTGCGATATGCGTAGCGAAGGTATGTCGGCTCAGGAAATTGCCGAAAATATCGCAAAAATTACCGATAAAGTTCGCACCTCGTTTGTGCTTGATACACTTGATTATATGAAAAAGGGTGGTCGTTGCTCGTCAGTTGCCGCTCTCGGTGCAAACTTGTTGAAGTTGAAGCCGTGCATCGCCGTTGTTGATGGCAAAATGGGAGTTGAGAAAAAGTATCGTGGCAAAATCAGCGAGGTTTACAAGCAGTATGTGAAGGAGCATCTGCCCGAAAAATCGAATCTTGATACAACTCGTGTTTTTGTGACGCACACCTGCGTTTACGATGATAGCGCAAAGCAGATTGTCGAGTTGGTGCGTGAACTCGATTTGTTCGATGAAGTTCTCGAAACAACTGCGGGCAGTACAGTTTCTGTCCATTGTGGCCCGAATACACTTGGTGTGTTGTTTATCGAAAAATAAAGAATTGTCCACCCGCCGATTTTTTTGAAAATTTTGCAAAAAAGTATTGCAAAACAATCGGCGGTGTGGTAAAATATATTTTGCTGTAATGGTGAAAGTGTGCAGAGTCGCTGTTGCAAACGGTCGGACGTTTAGCACCAAGCGAGAGGGCTCGCATTACTTTAAAATTTAATACTATCCGGGTGTGGCGCAGTTGGAACCGAGCACGACCGCTGCCAGTGGCAGAGTAAGGGAGTGCGTAGGGTTGTGCCGCAACAAGACGATTGACGAAACGATTTATCGTTGAAGTCAGAGTCGCTGTTGCAAACGGTCGGACGTTTAGCACCAAGCGAGAGGGTTCGCATTACTTTAAAATTTAATA
>CADBMQ010000159.1 GCA_902795765.1 Oscillospiraceae bacterium
CACAGCTCTCGTCGGGTGATGTTGTCTACATATCGAGAATGTATTATAAACCGTTCAGAGAACAACTTAACGAAAGGTATGGTGGAAAATGAAAAAAACATTTTTGGGAATCATAATATTTCTTGCGGGCATAGCGCTCGCTATGTATGCGTTTCTGCCGGGATTTTCTCTCGCAGGAATTTCTGTATGGAAAATTATCATAACGATTTTGATAGTTGCCTTCATTATCAAAAGAATCATTTTTGGTGACACGATTTCACAGAAAATCAATCATTTTATTCCTATTGCATTGCTTGCGATAATATACCGTAGTGAAATCACGGCGCTTACCGGTGCAGATAAGCCGTTTTCGGTATGGATAGTGCTTATTGCGGCGGTGATGCTGACTGTCGCAACGTCTATGCTCTGTCACGACAAGAAAGCAAAGAACGGTGCACATATTAATAAGATGAGCGCATCGACGATTTATTTAGACGCAACAAAGGTCACGCATAAAATTTCCGACAAATTCAGCGCACGTGAGGTGTATTTTCAGAATACGGACTCGCCAGATGTGCATGAGGAACTGATCCTTGATATTAACGAAAATTTCAGTGCTACTGAAATATATGTACCTGCCGATTGGTTCGTCGATTGGAGAGTCGATAACCGTTTTAGTTCAGTCGAAATCCGCCCAAATCCTGAATCATACTCGAAAAAGCTGATTATTACTGGCACCGTCAAATTCGGAGCCATAGAAGTAAATTAAAAAACGATGATATTGTATGAGATAAAATATTACCTGCCGAAAAGAGAAAAAACTCTTTTCGGCAGGTATTTTTAAATGAGCTAAAAACTGTCCATTATAACAGACCTCGTTCGGATAGCACTTTTATTTATGCCAATGTTGCTGCCATTACCGCTTTTATTGTGTGCATACGGTTTTCGGCTTCGTCAAACACTATTGACTGTTCGCTCTCGAACACTTCATCGGTTACTTCCATACAGTCGATACCGAATTTTTCGTAGATTTCCTTGCCTGTTGTTGTTTTCAGGTCGTGGAATGCGGGCAAGCAATGCATAAATCTGCATTGGCTGCCTGCGGTTTTCATAAGTTCGGCATTTACCTGATAAGGCATCAAGTCATTGATACGCTCTTCCCAAACTTCAACAGGCTCGCCCATTGAAACCCAAACATCGGTATATATTACATCTGCGCCAACTACCGCTTTTTTCGGGTCAGTTTCCAGAGTTATACTTGCACCTGTTTCAAGTGCGATTTTTTTACATTCTGAAACCAACTCGCTATTCGGGAAATACTTTTCGGGAGCACAAGCGACAAAATCAAGTCCCATTTTCGCACAACCCACCATAAGCGAGTTGCCCATATTATATCTTGCGTCGCCCATATACACGAACTTTTTGCCTTTGAGTTCGCCAAAATGCTCACGAATTGTGAGAAAATCTGCCAAAATCTGTGTCGGGTGGTACTCGTTTGTCAAGCCGTTCCAAACGGGGACTCCCGAATACTTTGCGAGTTCTTCGACTATTTCCTGACCGAAGCCACGATATTCGATGCCGTCAAACATTCTGCCGAGCACTCTTGCCGTATCTGCAATGCTCTCCTTTTTGCCAATCTGCGAACCTTTCGGATCAAGATAAACAGGGTGCATACCCAAATCTGCCGCTGCAACTTCAAAAGAACAACGAGTGCGAGTGCTTGTCTTTTCAAAGATGAGTGCTATATTTTTGCCCTCGCACATACGATGCGGAATACCCGCCTTTTTCTTTGCCTTTAAATCTGCGGCAAGGTCGATTAGTCCACCGATTTCTTCGGGTGTGAAATCGAGCAGTTTCAAGAAACTTTTATTTTTGAGATTCATAAAATTTACTCCTCTATTACTTCAACTAAGACGCTGACTGCTTTTTCGAGCAAGTCAAACGGAATATTAAGTGCGGGAAGAAGTCGAACTTTATCTTTTGCGGTCAAACACAAAACTCCCTTTTCCATACACTTTTTAACGATGTCGGAGGCGGATTTTTCAGTCTTTATGCCAATCATAAGTCCCATTCCGCTAACCGATTCAACACCTTTTACATTTTCGAGTGTTTTGAAGATATACTCGCTCTTTTTGCGAACATCAGACAACAAATTCTCGTCAATTCGCTCGATTATGCTAACTGCACCTGCACAACACACAGGATTTCCACCGAATGTCGAGCCGTGATCTCCTGCCGACAAAACTGACTGCATTTTCTCGCAAAGCATTGTTGCACCAATCGGCAAACCACCGCCAAGCCCCTTTGCAGTTGAAACGATATCAGGCATTACACCAAAATTCATATAAGCATAAAGTTCGCCACTTCTGCCGTTGCCTGTCTGCACTTCGTCCACAATCATCGGAATATCACGATCTTGTGTCAACTTGCGAACACCGACAACAAACTCCTTATCAAGCGGTAAAACTCCACCTTCGCCTTGCACACATTCGAGCATAACACCCGCAACTTTTACGCTGTCAAGCAGTTTTTCGAGCGATTCCAAATCATTAGCAGGTGTATGGATAAAGCCCGGTGTGAGTGGTTTGAAAAGCTCGTGATAATGGTCTTGTCCTGTCGCAGAAAGTGTTGTGAGCGTTCTGCCGTGAAAACTGTTTTGGAGTGTTACGATTGTATAGCAATCCTGTCCGTGCTTTTCGGCAGAGTATTTACGAGCAACTTTGATTGCACATTCGTTTGCCTCTGCGCCCGAATTCGAGAAAAACACCTTTTTCATTCCTGTGCGTTCGCAAAGCAATTTTGCAAGTTTTCCACACGGAGATGTATAGTAGAGGTTAGATGTATGTTGCAGCTTCGAGAGTTGTTCGCTAACTGCTGAAACCCACTCGTCGTCTGCAATTCCAAAACTCGTTACGGCAATGCCGGAGCCCATATCAATATACTCTTTGCCGTCAACATCGAAAACTATTGAGCCCTTGCCGTTTTCAAGTGCAACAGGAAAACGAGCGTATGTCGGTGCGATATACTCACGGTCTATCGAAAAAATGTCTGCCATTTTAGTCCGTTCCTTTCATCATTGTACCCGCACCCTCGTTTGTGAGGATTTCCATTAGGATTGAATGAGGTACTCGTCCGTCCATAATTACCACATTTTTAACTCCGTGGTGAATAGCGTCAATACAGCACTCGATTTTCGGTATCATTCCGCCCGAAATTATGCCGTCTTCACGAAGTTGTTGCGCTTGTGCGATTGTGAGTTCGGGAATGAGTGTTGACGGATCGTCTTTATCTTTTAGCAAACCTTCAATATCGGTCATCATAATAAGTCGCTCTGCACCAAGTGCTCCTGCGATTTGTGCTGCTGCGGTATCGCCATTGATGTTATAACTGTTGCCGTCTTTATCGCAACCAACTGTTGAAATTACGGGGATATATCCCTTTTCGAGTAAGTCCAAAACGGGATCGATATTGATATTTGTAACCTTGCCGACAAAGCCGAGTTGCTCGTCTTTGATTTCTGCCTCGATAAGTCTTCCGTCCATACCCGAAATTCCCATCGCTTTACCACCCTTCATACCGAGAAGGTTTACAAGCGTTTTATTGACTTTACCTGCAAGCACCATTTGAACGATGTCAACTGTTTCTTTATCTGTCACACGAAGTCCATTGACAAACTGCGGTTTCTTGCCGAATTTGTCCATTGTTTCACTGATTTCAGGGCCACCACCGTGAACCAACACAACCTTAACTCCGATAAGCCACAAAAGAACCAAATCTTCCATAACCTGTTGTTTTAAGGTTTCGTTTATCATTGCGTTTCCGCCGTATTTTACAACAACGATTTTGCCGTTGTAACACTTAATATATGGCAACGCCTGAGTTAAAACCTCTGCACGCTGCATATTTGAAAAGTTGTTTTCCATTTTTGCCACTCCCAATTAGGTACGATAGTCGCCATTGATTTTGACGTAGTCATAAGTGAGGTCGCAACCCCACGCATTTGCAGATTTATCTCCGTTGCCGAGTGTTATGAGAATTTCAATCTCATTCTCCAAAAGAATTTCCTTTGCTTTTTCTTCCGAAAACTCGACTCCTGCTCCGTTTTCGCATACCAAAATCTCGCCTTTTTGCGACTTGAATTTTACACCGATTTTACTTATATCAACATCTGCTCCGCTATATCCGATAGCGCAAAGCACACGTCCCCAGTTTGCGTCCGAGCCGAACATTGCCGCTTTGAGCAAGCTCGAGCAAATGACGCTCTTCGCAACTGTTTTTGCAGTCTGCTCGTCATCTGCGCCACTTACATAGCACTCCAAAAGTTTGGTAGCGCCCTCGCCGTCACCTGCAATCATTCGGCAGAGTTTAACTGTTACTGCATTGAGTGCAGTCATAAATTTTGCAAAATCCTCGCTGTTGGCTGTAATTATAGGGTTTTCTGCCATTCCGTTTGCAAGAACGGTTACCATATCGTTTGTTGAAGTATCGCCGTCAATGCTGAGCATATTGAATGTTTTTTGAATGTCGTCCGAAAGCGCTTTTTGAAGTGCATCGGCGTCAATCGCAACGTCTGTTGTGATGAACACGAGCATTGTTGCCATATTCGGATGAATCATACCGCTACCCTTTGCGATACCACCCATACGGCAGATTTTACCACCAATTTCAAACTCGACTGCTACTTCCTTTAATTTAGTATCAGTTGTCATTATAGCCTGTGCTGCAAATTCGCTTGCGGTATCGTTATCTGAAAGTCCGTCGCAAAGTTCTTTTACCGAGTTTTTAATCGGCTCAATATCGAGCGGTTGACCAATTACACCAGTCGATGCCACTACGACATCATCTGCCGAAATGTTCAACTCATTTGCAAGCAAGTCGCTCATCTGCTCTGCTATTGTGATACCGTTTGCATTGCAGGTGTTTGCGTTGCCACTATTGCATATTACTGCACGAGCCTTGCCGTTTGCAAGGTGACGTTTTGTGACTGTAAGCGGCGCACCTTTTACAAGGTTTGTTGTATAAACTGCTGCCGCCGTTGCTTCACATTCACTATATATAACTGCGAGGTCACGTTTGTCACGGTTTTTGCGAATTCCGCAATGCACGCCGTTCGCTTTGAAACCTTTTGCCGCACATACGCCCGAATTTATTTCTTTTATTTCCATACAAACATTTCCTTTCACACATTGAGTCCTATTTTTTCTTCTTCTCCGAGTACGAGGTTCATATTTTGGATTGCCGCACCCGACGCACCCTTGCCGAGATTGTCGAATCTTGCGGTCAAAAGCAGTCTTTCGGCATTTCCGCTGACTGTTATCTGCATATCATCTCTGCCCGAAAATGCGTTTGCACTTAAAAATCCGCCTTCTTCGGGGTCTTTCACAAAATGAACAAGTCCGTTTTCGTATGCTTTTGCATAAACTTGCATTATTTCTTCTGCATTTGCATTGAAAAGCGGTACTGTGACTTCCATTCCACTATAATAATCTGCGACTATCGGACAAAACGCAGGTGCATTTTTCAGTCCCGTAATTGCAGACATTTCGGGAAGGTGTTTATGTTGTTGGGTGAGTCCATACTGACGGGGTGCGTCAAGCAATTTCGAACGCTCTGCCGACTCATACTCGGCTATCATCTTTTTACCACCACCCGAATATCCCGTCAGGGAAAAGCAAGAGAGCATACTGTCGTCAGCGATTATTCCTGCTCGAACAAGTGGCGCAACAAGGGCAACAAAGCCACTTGCGTGACAACCGGGATTTGCTATTCGCTTTGCATTCGCTACTGTATCGTAGCCGACAAGTTCGGGAAAACCATAGGTCCAACCTTGTGCTGTACGGTGGGCTGTTGATGTGTCGATAACAACAGTTTTATCGTTTTCAATAAGCGATACCGCCTCGATTGCAGCTGCGTCAGGCAAACACAAAAATGCTATATCCGCACTATTA
>CADBMQ010000160.1 GCA_902795765.1 Oscillospiraceae bacterium
GACCGAAGTTTTCATCAATGTTCGTGAAATGCAGAGCACAAATGTGACTGTAACTGCCGATTTGGCGTTGGCGCAGTCCTATCATTCTGCACTTTGTGAAATTGCAGATAAATGCGGAATGCCACACGATTTTTCAGTGGATACAGTCGCTCGTTTCCCCGATGTTTTGCAGGTGAAAAAAGAAGATTGCGATGAAGAAGAACTGACAAACGCAGTTTTGACAGTTCTAAACAAAGCGATAGACGCATTTATTGAAATGCGTCTGCGTGAAGGTGCAAACTTGAAACGTGACGTGCTTGAAAAGTGTGAAGTTATCCTTGAAAAGGTAGCGTTCATCGAGGCTCGTTCACCCGAAACAGTCAAAGAATATCGTGCAAAACTTGAAGAGAAAATTCGTGATTTGCTTGGCGATACAACAGTTGACGAACAGCGTCTTTTGACAGAAACAGCTGTTTTTGCAGATAAAGTAGCGGTAGACGAAGAAACAGTCCGTCTTAAAAGCCATGTCGGTCAAGTAAAGCAACTGCTCGAAGCCGACAAGCCGATAGGCCGTGACCTTGATTTTATAGTCCAAGAAATGAACAGAGAAACAAATACAACAGGCTCTAAGTGTTGCGATTTTGAGATTTCTCAGCGTGTAGTTGAACTCAAATCGGTAATCGAAAAAATCCGAGAGCAGATTCAAAATATAGAGTAGGTAAAATATGAAATTAGTAAATATCGGCTATGGCAATCTTATGAATGCAGATAGAATGATAGCGGCGGTCGCACCTGATGCCGCACCAATCAAACGAATGATTGCCGAAGCGAAAGAGCAAGGCAGCTTGATAGATGCCACTTGTGGCAAAAAAACACGCACAGTGGTGCTTACAGATAGCGGTCATGTTATCTTGATAGCACTCCAACCCGAAACTTTGGCAAATCGTTTGCAAACGGATTCACAGGAGGAGATATAATGAGCAAAATGTCAGGTACGCTTATTTTGGTTTCTGCTCCGTCAGGATGCGGAAAGGATACGGTTTTAAAGGAAGTTTTCAAAAAAGACAAAGAACTTCGTTTTTCAATTTCATATACAAGCCGTCCCGAACGTGATCCCGCTGATAGAGAAAAATATAATCTTGTCAGCGAACAGGAATTTTTGAAAATGCTCGAAAACAACGAGTTTTTGGAGTACAATAAATACGGTAAAAATTATTACGGAACTCGCAAAAAGCCGGTTGATGATTGGCTTAGTGAGGGCAAAAACGTAATACTTGAAATTGATGTCAACGGTGCAAAAAATGTCAAAAAAGTATGTCCCGAAGCGATAAGCATTTTCATAATGCCTCCGTCAATGGCAGAACTCGAAAGACGTTTGCGTAATCGTGGAACAGAGAGCGATGAAGATGTGAAAAAGCGTCTTGAAATCGCCGCAGAGGAGATAACTCACGCAAAGAATTACGATTATATCTGCATAAATAATGAGTTATCTGAATGCGTAGAAGATATATTAACGGTAATAAAAGCGCAGTCTTTTACAAAAAATACAATGAAAGATTTTATAGAAGAGGTGGAGAAAGATGCTGAATCCTTCAATCGGTAAACTTATCAATATTTATGAAAGTCGCTATCAATTAGTGCTTGACGTAGCAAAATATGCTCGTTACATTTCTGAACAAGCCGAAGAAAAGGGCGAAATTTTGGTTGAGAAACCTGTCAATATCGCTCTTAATAAACTTGCAGCAAAATACGAAAAATAATCGCTATAAAGTCAGGCTTGTCCTGACTTTTGCGTTTATTTCGACATTTTATGAAGAAATTTTTATGCGTTCAAGTTTACGTTGAGCAAACAACCGTAAACTTTGATAAACCTTTTGATTATCGAGTACCCGTTGAAATGGCGGATAAGGTTTTCGTTGGACAGCGAGTTGTAGTGCCGTTTGGCAGAGGAAATCGTCGTCGCAATGGAGTGATAGTCCGCCTAATCGAGGAAACCGAATCACATATTGAAAAGTTGAAACCAATCACCTCGCTGACGGATCAAACTCCCATTTTAAGCGAAGAGATGGTCGCACTTGGCGAGTTTTTGCGAGATAGAACGTTCTGCACATTTATGCAAGCAGTGCGTCCAATGTTGCCCGCAGGCATCAGCGTGAAGATGGTGTCGTTCTATACACTCGGCGAAAATGTCCCCGATGTCGATGAACTAACTACCGACGAGCAACTTGTAGTGTCGGCATTGCGACGAGCCAAAGAACAGATAAAGAAAAAGCGATTGCTTGAAATTATCGGGTTAGACGAAAAATCGCAGTTGCTCGATAAAATGGCAGAAAAGGGAATAATTGTTCGCTTCGATGATGCAATTCGCAAAATGAACGATGCGACTGTCAAAATGGTGCGACTTAGTGACAATTTTGATGAACAGACAATAAATCGTCTAACGCTCAAACAGTCGGCAGTTGTGCAGTTTTTGCTCGGTTGCAAATCAGCTTCCGTCAAAGAAGTCGAGTATTTCACAGGCTCGTCAGCGGCAGTCATACGAACATTGACTAAAAACGGAGTCACCGAAATCTTCGAAAATGAGGTATATCGAACACCGTTTGAGTTGACAACCGCAACCGACAAAAGCGAAATAAAACTAACAAAATCGCAGTCAAAAGCGTATAACGGCATATTAGAGCAGATGAAAAATCCGAAAAAACCTGTCGCATTGCTCTATGGTGTCACAGGCTCGGGCAAAACGCAAGTTTATCTAAAACTAATCGACAAAGTAATAGCGAACGGCAAAAGCGTAATCGTGATGGTGCCCGAAATCGCACTAACACCGCAAACACTTCGAATTTTCCGTTCTCGCTATGGCGAAAAGGTTGCACTTTTCCATTCGGCAATGTCGCTCGGTCAACGAATGGACGAGTTTAAGAGAGTGAAAAACGGCGACGCAAAAATCGCAATCGGCACACGCTCTGCAATTTTTGCACCATTTAGCGACCTCGGTTTGATTATAATGGACGAGGAGCAGGAGCATACATACAAATCTGAAAGCACACCCCGTTTCCACGCTCGTGATGTAGCACGGTTCAGAGCGGGATATAATAAGTGCCTTTTGTTACTTGCGTCTGCAACTCCGTCAATAGAAAGCTATTCAAAAGCGCAGTCGGGAGTGTACGGAATGTATCGTTTAACCGAACGTTTCGGCACAGCAAAACTGCCCGAAGTAATAACAGTCGATACAAGGGAAATGCTCGCACAAGGCTCATCTGCAATATTAAGCCCTGAATTATGTGACGCACTAACAGATGTGCTTGACAACGGCAAACAAGCGATTTTATTGCTCAATCGTCGTGGCTATAATGTAATGGTAACTTGTAAAAGTTGTGGTCATGTTGCGACTTGCCCGAATTGCAGTATTTCACTTACATACCACGCTGCAAACGGCAGAATGATGTGCCACTATTGCGGATACTCCGAGCCGTATAGCGAAAAGTGTACCGAGTGTGGCGAAGGTAATATTCGTTTGACAGGCTATGGAACGCAGAAAATCGAGGAAGAGTTGCAAAGATTTTTCCCCGAAATGCGAATACTGCGAATGGACGCAGATACAACAATGGCTCGTTTTTCCCACGAAGAAAAACTAACTGCATTCGGTAACGGTGAATATGACGTAATGGTAGGCACTCAAATGGTGGCGAAAGGACTTGACTTCCCGAATGTCACACTTGTAGGTGTGTTGAATGCCGATAAAAGTTTGTATAGCACCGACTTTAAATCAACCGAAAAAACATTCGATTTGCTAACACAGGTTATCGGGCGAAGTGGCAGAGCCACATCAGACGGCATTGCACTAATCCAAACGGTCGAACCCGAAAATCCGATAATTGAATTGTCTGCCGAGCAGAATTACGATAAATTCTACGAAATGGAAATTCTAACTCGCAAGATGCTGACCTATCCACCATACTGCGACTTTTTGGTTTGTGGATTTATTGGCGATAGTTCGGCAAGAGCAATGGAAGCGGCAAATTTTATGTTCATACAGATAACAAATGCCGTAAAACGAAACCCCGAAATCAAAATCGTAATACTCGGTCCGTCAGCGGCAGGAGTGCCGAAAATCGGTGGAAAATATAGATGCAGAATGCTTATAAAATGCAGAAACTCAAAACTTTTGAGAGATATAATAAGGGATTCTCTCGCTGAATGTGAACGACATTATAAAGACGTTTCAACATTCGCAGATATGAACCCCGAAAACATAATATGAAAGGAATTTTCACAATGGCAATAAGAGAAATTGTAAAGCAGGGCGATGAGGTTTTAAATAAAAAATGCCGTCCTGTTGAAAAATTCGATAGCAAACTTTGGAAGTTGCTCGATGATATGAAAGAAACACTTGCAGACGCAAACGGAGTTGGACTCGCAGCACCGCAGGTTGGCTTTTTGCGTAGAATTTGCATAGTTGATGTGGGCGACGAAGACGGAGTAATCGAACTTATCAACCCCGAAATCATCAAGCAGTCGGGAAGTCAGCGTCCACAAGAAGGTTGCCTTTCTTGCCCTGGTGTTTGGGGCTATACCGAGCGCCCGATGAATGTCACAGTCCGTGCTTATGACCGTAACGGCAACGTTTTTGAAAAAGACGCAACCGAACTTAAAGCACAAGCGTTCAGCCACGAAATCGACCACCTTGACGGCATACTTTTCACCGAAAAGGTAGTCGAATTTATAGAAGAAGAGTAATTTGAAAGGAAACAAATAATGAACGTAGTATTTATGGGTACGCCCGACTTTGCAGTAGATAGCCTTTCGGCAATAATCAACGCAGGTCATAAAGTTAGTGCGGTTTTCACTCAACCCGACAAGCCTGTCGGCAGAAAGCAGATTATAACACCAACACCCGTTAAAACATTTGCATTGGAGCAAGGACTCACAGTCTATCAGCCCGAAAGTGTTCGTAATTCCGATGCAGCAGAAATAATCAAAGAGTTAAATCCCGATGTTTGCGTAGTTGTGGCATACGGCAAAATACTGCCAAAAGAAATCCTTTCAATTCCGAAATACGGTTGCGTAAATGTCCACGCATCTTTGCTTCCGAAATATCGTGGAGCATCACCAATACAGTGGTCAATAGTCTGTGGCGAAAGTGTAACAGGTGTATCGACAATGTTTCTTGACGAAGGAATGGATACAGGCGACGTGCTTATGACTGCCGAAGAGCCGATAAATTCAGACGATACTGCCGAAATGCTTTGGGATAGACTTTCAAAACTCGGAGCAAAGTTGATTGTCGAAACACTCGCAAAGCTCGATAACGGCACAGCAACTCGCACACCGCAAAACAACGAACTTGCAACCTACGCACCGATAATCAAAAAAGAGGACGGATTGCTTGATTTCACAAAATCTGCAAAAGTTCTCGACTGCCTAATAAGAGGACTTCATAATTGGCCTGTTGCATACACCTATGCAAACGGCAAACGCTTGAAAATCTATTCTGCGAAGCCGATTGAATGCAAGTGCAATTCGGGCGAAATCGTGTCGCAAGACGGAACAATCATAATCGGCTGTGCAGATAATACGGCGCTCGAAATTTTCGAGTTGCAACTCGAAGGCAGTAAGCAAATGAACACGGCAGATTTTCTGCGTGGCAGAAAGATAGAGAAATTAGGAGAGTAATATGGCAGACGCAAGACTAACAGTCGCACAAGCGTTGTTGCAAATGAAAGCAGAGGACGGATATTCAAATATCGTAATAGATAAAGTTTTGTCCGAATCCGAATTAGACTCACGAGATAAAGCATTTGCATCAGCACTTTTTTACGGCACAATCGAACGCCGACTAACTCTCGATTATATCGCAAAACGATATCTCCGACCGAAAATTCGAATAAAACCTGCTGTGCGAATAATTTTAAGAATAGGTCTATACCAACTCGCATTTATGGATAAAGTGCCCGATTCTGCGGCAGTAAACGAGTCGGTAAAACTCACTTACGCAATGGGACAGTCGGGAGCATCAGGACTTGTCAACGCAGTACTTCGTGCATTTTTGCGTGACGATAAAAAGATAGAATACCCAACTGATACGGTAGACAGATTAAGCGTTCAATATTCTTGCGACAAAACGCTTGTCGCAGAAATGATAAATGACTATGGCGAACAAACTGCCGAGCAGATACTTTCGGCTTTTTGCGAGATTGAAAATAAAATCACAATTCGAGTAAATACAACTCGCACAACTGCGAAAGAACTCGCAGAAAAACTCATAGAAAAAGGTGTAACAGTCGAGCAGGATAAATTCTGCGAGAATGCACTTCATCTAACTCATGCAGGCGATGTCCGTTCGCTCTACGGCTACAAAAACGGACTTTTCCATGTTCAGGATACTGCGTCCCAACTTTGTGCAAAATCGCTTGAAATTGGTGAAAATATGCGAGTGCTTGATGTTTGTGCCGCACCTGGTGGCAAAACATTCACAATAGCCGAAATGCTCGAAAATGGTGGCGAAGTTGTCGCTTGTGATAAATATGAGCATAAAATTAAGATGATTTCATCGGGGGCATATCGTTTGCGACTCAAAAACGTTACAACTTTGTTAAATGATGCCTCCAAATATAACTATACTTTGGAGAAATTCGACAGAGTATTGTGCGATTTGCCATGTTCGGGTAGTGGAATTATGGCTAAAAAACCTGAAATTCGTTACAAAAATGTAGGATTACTTGACAATTTGCCCCACTTACAGTATGATTTATTAGTACAATCGTCTAATTATGTGCAAAAGGGCGGAGTCCTTGTTTATTCAACTTGTTCAATAAGAAAAGCAGAAAACAAGGCAGTCGCAGAACGCTTTTTGAGCGAAAATTCCGACTATGAACCGTACCCGATACTTGCAGATATTCCTCGTGCGATAGACGAGCCAAGCAATATGTTGACCCTGTTACCGCACGTTCATAATACTGACGGATTTTTCATTAGTGCGTTTAAAAGGAAGTGCAAATAATGGTTGATTTGAGGTCGCTTGATATGGCATCGCTCGAACAAGCACTCGTGTCACTTGGTCAACCCAAATTTCGTGCAAAGCAGATTTTTTCGTGGCTTCATAAGTCGAAAGTAAGAACTTTCGATGAAATGGCGAATATCCCGAAAACGCTTATCGAAAAATTAAAAGAGCAGTATTATGTTTCAACTTGCGAGATTGAGCGAAAACTTTGCTCGAAAATAGACGAAACAGTAAAATATCTGTATAGATTGCAAGACGGTGAGTATATCGAGTCGGTCGTGATGAAGTATAAACACGGTCGGTCGATTTGCGTGTCAACGCAATGCGGTTGCGCAATGGGGTGTAAATTCTGCGCATCAACCAAAAACGGCAAGCGCCGTAATTTAACTGCGGGTGAAATACTCGACCAAATCTATATGGCAGAGCGTGACTTGTCGATACGCATTTCAAATATAGTGCTAATGGGAATGGGCGAACCGCTCGACAACTTTGATGAAGTTGTGCGATTTTTGAAATTGGTGTCAAGCCCCGACGGTGCAAATATCGGAATGCGACATATATCGTTGTCAACTTGCGGACTTGTCAATAAAATCTACGATTTGCAAAAACTCGATTTGCAGTTGACACTTTCGATTTCACTCCACGCACCAAACGATGAAATTCGCTCGTCAATGATGCCGATAAACAATCGCTATAAAATAGCAGAGTTGATTGAGGCTTGTAAGGATTATATCAAAGCGACTAATCGCAGAATATCGTTTGAGTATTCAGTCGTAAAGGGAGTAAACGATAGTGATGAATGTGCCTATGAATTGGCGCATTTGCTTCATGGAATGTTGTGCCACGTTAATTTAATACCCGTGAACACAATAGAAGAGGGCGGATTTGTCCGTCCGGATATGCAAAGAATAAAGCGATTTGAAAGCTTGTTGCTTTCAAAAGGGATAAATACAACAATAAGACGCACGTTAGGTTCGGATATTTCTGCATCTTGCGGACAACTTCGTGCAAAGCGTGTGGAAGAATAAAAAAGTAAAGGCGGTGATGCTTTATGAAAATCGTCGGACAAACAGACAAAGGAATAACAAGACGAAGCAATCAGGACAGTTTTGCAGTTCTTCAACTTGCAACAGGACTTGATGCGGTGGTATTGTGCGACGGAATGGGCGGCGCACAAGCAGGAAATGTAGCGTCAGATCAAGCAGTTTCTATTATCAGCAACCATATAAGTCGATTTGCAAGAGTAGATATGCGTTCGCAAAGCATAAAAGCATTACTTGAATCGTCGGCAATGGCGGCGAATGCCCAAATCTACGACCAGTCCCAAACTCATTTGGAACTTTCGGGAATGGGAACAACGGTCGTATCTGCAATCTTTTTAAATGGGGTTGCACACATAATTCACGCAGGTGACAGCCGAGCATACATCTTAAAAAACGGTGTGCTCGAACAAATAACCACAGACCATTCCATAGTTCAGCATCTTTATGAAACAGGTCAGATAACTAAGGAAGAGGCTCTAAACCACCCGACCAGAAATGTAATAACTCGTGCCGTTGGTACGCAGGACACTTTAAAAGTGGATTACAATATGGTTGACTACGCAGACGGAGATATGTTCCTGATTTGCTCGGACGGATTGACAAATTTTGTTTCCGAAGAGCAGATACAAGAGATTATTCAGGAAAATGATTTCTTTGACGCAGCAAAAAAACTTGTCGATAAAGCCAATGAAAATGGCGGAGGCGATAATATAACGGTGGTACTTGCACTCGCAGACAGCGAAGAAGACGAAGCGAGCCTCTAATTTAAAAGGCGATTTGCCTTGCTTGAAAGGAAGGAAAACAAATGGATAATCTGGTTGGCAAAAGACTCGACGGTCGTTATGAGATAAGCGAACTTATCGGCATCGGCGGTATGGCGGTCGTGTATAAAGCATACGATAATATTGACGACCGCACAGTTGCAATAAAAATTCTCAAAGAGGAATTTTTGGCAAACGCAGAATTCAGAAGAAGATTTCAAAACGAATCGAAAGCAATTGCCGTTTTATCACATCCGAATATTGTAAAAGTCTATGATGTAAGTTTTGGCGATATGCTCCAATATATCGTAATGGAGTATGTTGACGGCATCACTTTGAAAGACTATATCAATCAGCGTGGTGTAATCGAATGGCGAGAGGCAATCCATTTTGCAACACAGGTGCTTAAAGCACTCGAACATGCTCATTCAAAAGGCATCGTTCATCGTGATATCAAACCGCAAAATATAATGCTTCTTCGTAATGGCGAAATCAAGGTAACAGATTTCGGAATTGCTCGTTTCTCTCGTTCTGCACAACCAACAATGACCGATAAAGCAATCGGCTCGGTTCACTATATCAGCCCCGAACAGGCTCGTGGTGACTATACCGATGGCAGATCGGATATCTATTCAGTTGGTGTAATGCTCTATGAAATGCTCACAGGCAGATTGCCGTTCCAATCGGATAGCGCAGTTTCAGTTGCAATAATGCAACTTCAAAATGAGCCGGAAATCCCGACTGCAATCAACCCGAATATTCCGAAAGGCCTTGAAGAAATCACCTTAAAAGCAATGCAAAAACTCCCCGACAATCGTTTTGATAATGCGGGAGATATGCTTTATGACCTCGAAGAAATCAAAATGAACGAAAACTACATTTTTGATTACAAATTCGAGGCAACAGATAATAAAAAAGATGACTCGAACGATAATCAAAGACACGAACATAACACTAACGACAGAAGAAAGAAGAGCAAAAGAAAAGAAGGTAAATCTTCTTTGGTTGCAGTACTTGCAGGTGTTGCAGCAATCTTCATAATCGCAACTGCGGGTATCGTTTGGTTGTGCTTCAGCCTTTTCTCTGATACGGGTTCAACTCACGAATGTCCAAATCTTGTCGGATTGGTTTACAATGATATAATCAAAGACTCGAAATATAGCAATCTCAATATCGTTGTAGAAAGTTCCGATTATAACGCAGACTATCCGGAAGGCTGCATTTTCAAGCAGTTACCGGAAGCAGGTAAATCAATTAAAGACGATACAGCAATCAAAGTTCGAGTATCGAAAGGTGCTCAACAGATGACGCTTGACAACTATAACAACAAAGAGTTTGCCGTGGTCAAAAAGCTTTTGACCGGTGAACTCGGACTTAAAGTTACGCAGATAAATCAAGCCAACGAGTCGATTAAAGAAGGCTATATCATTGATACTGTACCACCTGCTGGAAGCAATGTTAAAACAGGCGATACAATTACTATTTTTGTAAGTTCCGGTAAGGAAGTCGAACAGGTTAAAATCGGCGACTATACAGGTATGGACTATGAATCTGCAAAAAAAGAACTTGAATCACGTGGAATTCAGGTAAGAATTGTTTATGTCGATTCAGAGGCATATCCGCAAAAGAATTTTGTTGTTCGTCAGAGCGAAAGCGAGGGAACACTTCTCAAAGGCTCGTCTATCACGCTTTATGTAAGTACAGGTGACGCTCCAAAGACCGATCCACCAACAGAAGCACCTACAAAAGCACCGACACAAAAGCCAACGGAAGCTCCCGATACAACGGCGAAACCCGATACACCAACAACGAAGTCGGATAACTAAAATGACAGGAATTATTGTAAAGGCAATCGCCGGTTTCTACTATGTAGATACCGGCGACGTTGTTATAGAATGTAAGGCGAGAGGTAAGTTTCGCAATAAATCGCAGTCGCCACTTGTTGGCGACAGAGTTGAAATCACTCCGACAGACGGTGGAAAAGCGACAGTCGATAAAATTTTGCCACGAAAAAATTCGCTCATCAGACCACCACTTGCCAATCTCGACCTACTTTTCATAATCGCGTCGGTAAGCGATCCGCAACCGAACTTGTTTGTCATCGACAAACTTTCTGCCTATGCCGAATACAACGGCGTAGAGCCGATAATCGTAGCGAATAAACCTGATTTAGGCTCACCCGAAGAACTGCTTTCAATATACAAAAAAGCAGGGTATAAAACACTTTGTGCGTCGGGTAAAACGGGCGAGGGCGTCGAAGAGATAACTAAACTTATGATTGGAAAAACAAGCGCATTCACAGGCAATTCGGGAGTTGGCAAATCGTCAATACTCAATCGCATAATGCCGTCACTTTCGCTTGAAACGGCGCACACAAGCCAAAAACTCGGCAGAGGCAGGCATACAACACGCCATAGCGAGCTTTTCAAATGCGAAGGCGGTTATATCGCAGATACACCTGGCTTTTCGAGTTTTGAGTTGAATGACGATTTATTTATCAGAAAAGACGAATTGTCGGGTTGTTTCCCCGAATTTGAATCATATTTAGGCGAATGTAAGTTCACTTCCTGCTCACATACGGGCGAAAAAGGATGTGCAGTTTTGTCGGCACTCGAAAACGGCGAAATAGCAAAAAGCCGATTTGAAAGTTATGTTCGAATGTATAAAGACGCAGCGAAAATTCCCGATTGGCAGATAAACAAAAGAAACGAAAGGTAGATTAAAATGCAAAGAGCAGTTGTAGTCGCTGGTGGCGAAATAAGTGATTACGCAAGAATTCGCAAATTGATTTGCTCTGAGGACTATTTAATCTATTGTGATAGCGGTCTGCGTCATATAAACGGACTAATGAAAAATCCCGACTTAATAATCGGTGATTTCGACTCTCATGAAAAGCCAACGGAAACCAACTGCGAGTGTATTGTTTTGCCTTGCGAAAAGGACGATACTGACAGTTTCTTTGCGCTAAAACAGGCAATCGAGAGTGGATATAAAAGCGTTCTGTTTTTGGGATGTACAGGTGGCAGACTCGACCACACTTTCGCAAATTTAAGTGCAATGTGCTATGCTTACGAGCATGGAGTTACACCCGAAATGGCAGACGATTACTCAGTTTATAAGATGATTGCCGAAAAACCACTTACTATCAAAAACGACGAATGCGAATATTTTTCGGTCATTCCAATAGACGGCAAATTAAATAATCTAACCATCATCGGAGCGAAATATCCGCTTGAAAACGCAAGTGTCGATATGACATATCTGTATTCGGTCAGCAATGAAGTGGCAGACGAGCAAAGCATTGTCGATACAAATGGCGAAAGAGCATTGATAATTCTCGATTATTAACAAAATCCTCGCATTTTTATATAATATAGTGAAACCGAGAAATGCGAGGGGAAACGGTATGAAGAAAAAAACTCGGTGCAAAAGCAGTAAAGCACCGATAGTTTTTGCGCTCGGCATCGGAATCATACTTGCGACATTTCTCCCATACAAGGCAATTATGCTAATGCTTGGAATTGTGCTTGTATTACTCGGCTTTGCCTATTTGAAATGTCGGTAAGGAGTGATTTGATGACCGTCGTAGTAGTCGAGGGTCCGAAGATTTTTAAAGGAATACTTAAAAAGATATTTAAAATAAAAGGCTAAATCAAAAAACAGGTACTCGAAAGAGTACCTGTTTTGCGTTTATCACAATATAATCAAACTTTTATCACTTTTTGTGATATTCTCAAATCCGTTATCAGTTACAAACACCATATCTTCAATTCTAACACCAAATCTGCCGTCAATATAAATGCCCGGCTCAACTGTCATAACCGTACCCGATTTGAGTGGCTTTTTAAAATTAGGACTGCAAACGGGACTTTCGTGAATTTCAAGTCCGACACTATGCCCGAGAGCATGACCAAAACAACCCTCAAATCCTGCGGAGTTTATCACGTCACGAGCCGCCTTGTCAACATCGCAACCACGAACACCACTTTTCATAACTGCAAATGACGCATTTTGTGCTTTAAGAACAGTATCGTAAACCAAGCGTTGCTCATCACTAACCGAGCCTATCACAACCGTTCTCGTCATATCCGAGTGATACCCGTTGACCACAGCGCCGAAATCCATCGTAACAAAGTCGCCTTTTTCAATAACCTTGTCGGTTGGCACTCCGTGTGGCAGAGAAGAGTTTTTCCCCGATACAACAATGAAATCAAACGAAACACCTTCACTGCCGAGCGAACGAATATAAAACTCCATATCGAGCATAACCTTACGCTCGGTGCGACCTGCGGAAATTCTCGGCAAAATGTAGTCGAAAGTATCGTCTGTCATCTTTTGAGCCTTGCGAATAAACTCAAATTCCTGCTCGGTCTTAATCTGACGCATCTGCAAAATAACATCTTCGCACTTGCGATCGTTACTAATCTCAACACCGCCCAAAGCACGACCAAGTCGTTTGCGTTCGGCAATCGTCATCTGTTCGGTTTCAACAAAAATCTCGTTAATATCATTCTTTTTCAAAAGTTCAATAAGCTCTTTGTCGCCGTGACTTTCGATAACCTCACACATAGCTTCATTTCTTGCACGTTCGTAATAGCGAAAATCAACGAGCAGATATGCACAACCACCAAAAATCAAAGCACTACCGCAGTCGGAATTAAACCCCGTAAGATAAAAACGATTTGCATCGCTTGTAACAAGCATCGCTTGATTATTGTCAAGCAACTCGCACAAACGGTCAATTCTGTATTTAATCAAAATAATCACCTGAAATTTAAGTTTTATTTAAGTTATAGGGAATAAACTTAAAATGTAAAAAGTAAAAAAATGCGTACACCCCTTCTTTAACGCATTTTAAACGGGAAGTGATTTAAAGCACTTCCCGTTGTTTTTATTTTCTGCCTGTCGAGCCGAAACCACCCTCACCACGAGTGGTATCGCTAAGTTCGTCTGTTTCTTCAAAACAAGCAGTCATATAGGGAGTGATGACTAATTGAGCAATACGCTCGCCTGCCTGAATTTCGGCAACTTCGTCCGAATGGTTGTGGAGAGCAACCATAAACTCGCCACGGTAATCCGAATCGACAACGCCAACCTTGTTAGCAGGAGCAAGCCCACGTTTTGACGCAATACCCGAACGGGCAAAAATCAGTCCCATATAGCCTTCGGGAATTTCCATCGCAAGTCCTGTGCCAACCATAACAGTTTTGTGAGGCTCAACTGCTATCGGCTCGGTTGTACAAGCGTATAAGTCAGCACCTGCCGCAAAATCACTGCCGTATGACGGCAAAACTGCATTTTCATTCAACTTTTTAACCTTAACTAACATAACAAATCCACCTTATAACTTATTATTTTCTTTGTCGCCTTCCCAAAGAACGATTTCGCCGTTCAAAAGAGATTTCGACACATTTATAATTCGCTGATTTTTTGAACCTTTAAATTTAAGACGCAAATTTTTCTGTTCTTCAATGAACTTTCCGTCAACTAAAATATCAATGTATTCGAGCATTTTTTTGGCATTCTCGCCACCAACTCTACCACTGCACAAATCTTTGTCAAAAAGATAACCTGTGTAGCACCAAACATCTTTATTTGGAAATTCTGATTTAAATCGTTCAAGCAACGGGATTAAACCGACTTGATTTTGCGGTTCAAACGGCTCTCC
>CADBMQ010000161.1 GCA_902795765.1 Oscillospiraceae bacterium
GAGTGAGAAATAGTCGATAAAGAGACTATCTTTAAGAATTTCAGAGTGGAGTTCGGATACACCGTTTACACAGTGACCACCGATAACCGAAAGGTTAGCCATCTTAACAACGCCGTTTGATATAACAGCAGTACGCTCAACGAATTCAACGTTTTGAGTTTTCTCCCAAACTTCACGGCGAACACGATTGTCTATCTCACGAACGATTTGATAGATACGTGGCAAACGTTCGCTAAACAACTCAACAGGCCAACATTCGAGTGCTTCGCTCATAACGGTGTGGTTGGTATAAGCAACTGTGCGGTTTACAATGTGCCAAGCCTCATCCCAACCAAAACCACATTCATCAAGAAGAATACGCATAAGTTCGGGAATAACGAGAGCAGGGTGAGTATCGTTGATGTGGATAGCGATTTTTTCGGGCAAGCCGTGCATATCAGCATCAGTTTTGAGGTAGCGCTGAATGATATCGTTAACAGATGCGCTAACAAGGAAATACTGCTGTTTAAGACGAAGTGATTTACCTTCAATATGGTTATCTGACGGGTAAAGTACCTTACTGATAACTTCTGCCATAGCGTTCTGTTCCATAGCACGGAGATAGTCGCCTTCATTAAATAACTTCATATCGAAGCCGGGAGCCTTTGCACTCCACAAACGGAGAACAGCAACACCCTTGCCATTGTAACCCTCAACCATCATATCGTGAGGAATAGCGAGAACAGGAGTATAGTCAACCTGCTCTACCTTATGATAGTCGCCGTCCCAACTCTCAGCGATTCTACCGTCAAATTTAACTTCAACAGCTTCATCAGGACGATCAACAATCCAAACTTTACCGCCTGGGAGCCAGAAGTCAGGCATTTCTGTCTGCCAACCGTCAACCAACTTCTGCTTGAAGATACCATACTCATACAAAATTGAGTAACCGTATGCAGGAATACCTTGCGAAGCAAGACCATCAAGGAAACAAGCAGCAAGTCTACCAAGACCGCCGTTACCAAGACCTGCATCAGGCTCTAATTCATAGAGATTTTCAAGTTTAACATCATACTTTTTCAAAGCACGCTGAAAAGCAGATTCCAAACCAAGATTGAAAAGTGTATTTTTAAAAGAGCGTCCCATAAGGAACTCCATACACATATAACAAACCTGTTTTTTGCCTTTTTCTTCTGATTTCTTGCTGAACTTTTCTAAATTTTGCTCACTGATGTCACGAATAACCATTGAACAAGCTTTGTAAAACTGACGATCAGTAGCGTCCTGTGGTTTTACACCGTAGCGAGCGGCGAGTTTTTGTTCAAGCAACTCTCCGATTTGAGTGGAAGTGAGTTTTTTTGCCATAGTCACGAACAAAACGTGAAAACACGTTCGTTCCAACCCTCCTTTATATTTGCAATTTCATTATATATAATACACTAACTTCGTAAAAAATGCAACAAAAAATGTACAAATGGTAATATTTTAGTCGGTTTGAACCTCAAAAACATAAGTTTTTAAATGTTTTTATGAAAAATAACATTATTTTTTTAAAAATTTTTCAGGAAGAAAGCCCCTTATTTTCCACTAACTTTACATAAATTTAATTTTATGTAAAGTAAATTCGAACAATATTGACTAAAATTAAGCACAAAACGGATAATATATACGGAAAATCCGCATAAACAAGCCATTTTTTGAGAATGTGACTAAATTTCACATTTAAAGGTAAACCTGCACAAATATGTGCAATGAAATAGGATGAACATACCCTAAAACTAATCAAAGGTTACATTTTGTAACTTTTGTAATTGGTTTGTAAAGCGTAATTTTGTATCGTTTGCCGAAAAAAATCCCTTGATTTTGCTTGACTTGTGGGTAAAATAATCATATAATCACAAATGTTGAAACTCACAAAGGCAAAAATTTGTGGTGCAAATTATTACAAATTTGTATAAACTCCTATGTTATGAAAGGTGATTCGATGAAGATGAAAAGCACGGCTGATAATCAAACAGTTTCAGTCGAAGAAAATTCATCAAACAAGTTTAAGAAAGTATTAGGTATAGCTGTTGCTATGATATTGTCGATAGCACTCGCTGCATCAGGTGCAACAGGTCTTGTATCGGCAACAATTAAAACCTACACAGTTACAGACGGCGTGAAATCCGAGAGTTTTACAACTTATGAAAAACTCGATAGCGCAAAGGCACTTGCAAAGACAAGTTTGACCGCCGACAATAACGACAAAATTGAGCTTGACTCAAACGGCAACAACTACGCTGTTAAAATTGTTCGTAACTGCGAAATTTCGCTTACCGCAGACGGTAAGACTGAAAAGCACATCGTTGAGCAGACCAATTTGTCCGATGCACTTGACAAGCTCGGTGTTAAGATTGGTAAAGACGATGTTGTAAGCCTTTCACTCGCAAGTAAGTTGAGCGAGGGTATGAAGGTTAAAATCGACCGTGTATCTTATGATACAGTAACAAAAACAGAAGAACTTGATTATAAGGCATACACCGCTTTGGCTTCAACTGTTAAAACTCTTGACGGTTCTGCTGTTAAGCAAGGTCAAACAGGCGTTGTAACTCACGTTTATAAAAACAAGCTTGTAAACGGTAAGGTTGAGAAAAGTGAACTTGTCGAGCAGAAGCTCGAAAAGGTAACAGGCACTCCGACAACAACTGCTTCAACCACAACAAGTACAACCTCTAATTCGAGAACTACTACCAACGTTAAGGTTGCAGATAATGTTTCGGGCGCAGTTGCTTACGCATCATCTGGCAAGGCTGTATCTTGTGTTTCGGAGCTCGCTCCGTCAAAGACAGTTTTGCTTGACGATAATGGTGTTCCGCTTAACTATTCAAATGTTATAACAGGCCCTGCGACTGCTTATTCTGGCGATGGCACAACATCAACAGGTGTAACACCTCGTCCTGGTTATGTTGCAGTTGATCCGAGCGAAATTCCGTATGGCTCAAAATTGTACATCGTTTCAACAGACGGAATAGTTTACGGCTATGCAATCGCTGCTGATACAGGCGGATTTATTTATAACAGTAGTACAGTTGTAGACTTGTACTACAATACCGAAAGCGAATGTATCAACTTCGGTAGAAGAAATGTTAAAATATACGTTTTAAGCTAATAGTATGATGAAATTAAAAAACCACCCTTTACGGGTGGTTTTTGTTGCTTATAAATACGCTTCTAATCTGTAAATCGGCTTGCCGAGTTCAACAAATCTGCTCTCATACTCGGTCATAATGTTGCCTTCAAAATCGCTGTTGTGCAAGTCAAGACTGACGTTTTGCAACTTAAATCCTGCTTTCGTCAAATTCTCAATCGAAAACTCGAAGAAACGAGGGTGGTCGGTTTTTTGGTGAATTTGAGCGTCTTTGCTTAAAAGTTGCTTGTAAACATCCAAAAATGCAGGAGCAGTAAGCCTGCGAGATGCGTGTCGAGCTTTTGGGAACGGGCAAGAAAAATTGAGATAAATTCGCTCAACGGTGTGAGGCTTGATGTGCCTTGCGAGATATTCCGCACCACCGCATAAAAAGCGAAGATTGGGAATTTCATCTGCCATAGCGTCTTTGCAAGCCGAAAGCAACACGTTTTTGCTTTTTTCAACGGCAAGTATGTTAAATTCGGGATAGCGTTTGGCAAGTTTTGCCGCAAAACCACCCTTTCCGCAACCTATTTCAAGCAGAAGAGGTGCCGTTCTGCCGAAAAGTTCGTCCAAATTGAGAAAGCTCTCTGATTTCTCACGGGTGTCGAGCGTGGATTCATGCAACTCTGTAAAATAAACACCGCACTCATCGAGGTGCGTTTCAAGATTTTTCTTTCTTCTCATTCTCACGATAAATCAATCCTTTCGCAAGAAACATTTTAACACATAATAATAAATTTTTCAACTATGCTCTGTACTGATAAATGTACATAGAAAAATTTATAATTAAGTTACAAAAACGACACGAAATTGCTTGTAAACGAAATTGAAATATGATATACTTAATCTGTATAGTTATATTAAAGGATTGGTTTGTAAAATGGCAACAGATTTAGGTATTGATCTCGGTTCAAGCCGTACAATTATATATTCCGGCAAGGCTATGGTCCTTGAAGAACACACCGCAATTTCCTACGAAACCCATACGGGAAGACTCATTGCGGCAGGTACAGATGCGTTTAATATGATAGGAAGAACACCTCGTTCAATTTCGGCAGTATGCCCTGTTAAAAACGGCAGAATTGCCGAATACGATTTGGCAGAGAGTATGCTTGCGGCATTTGTTAAAAGTGTATCTCGCACTCGTATGCTCAAATCCCGTATTATTGCGGCAGTTCCGAGCGATCTTGACGATATGCTCAAACGTGCGTTTTATAATGTATGCTATGCAGCAGGTGCAAGGGACGTTTGCCTAATCGAGTCGCCTGTTGCGGCAGCAATCGGTTTGGAAGCCGATTTCACTACCCCTCGTGGCACATTTATTGTTGACATTGGTTCGGGCACAACAGACGTTGCGGCTTTGTCGCTTGGTGGACTTGTCAAAAGCGAGTCGGTTCCGATTGCAGGAGATTCGTTCTGTCAGGCAATCGAGAACTATGCAAAGCGTGAGCATAATGTAATAATCGGTCCGCACGTTGCAGAAACAATAAAGCGCCAAATCGGTTGTGTAGTACCACGACCGCTTGAATTGACACTCACATCAAAAGGTCAGCACCAGTTCACAGGTCTGCCGATGAC
>CADBMQ010000162.1 GCA_902795765.1 Oscillospiraceae bacterium
AAAATACCTCACCAAATTTAAATTTATACGCTTTTTTAAGCGAAATAATAAACATAAGAAGTGTAATACCAAAGCCGATTATACTTGCGACTGATGCACCAACATAAGGAGCGTATCCGATTGCGTTGAGCAAATAAATCATAGGAATATCAAGAGCGGCATTGATTATAATACCAATTATGTTATAGACGCAAACTACTTTTCCTCTGCCAATGCTTTGCATAGATATGCCTACGATTGTAACCAAACAACTGATAACATTCACGATTGAGTTAAAACTAAGGATGTCTGGTCCAAATGCACTTTCACCATAGAACAAAGCGTAAACAGGTTTTGAAAGAGTGATAAGACCAACAACGAGCGGAACAGAAACTAACAAAAATGAACTGATAGCCTGAACAAGTGTGTTGTTAACTTCTTTCATTTCACCCATTGTGTTTTTCTTTGCAAGGTGAGGGCAAATGCTGTTAGTAATACCCATCGAAAGAGCCGTAATAATCATGCAAATTTTAGGAATCCAAGTTGACGCAATACTTGCAATTTCTTGCGTGTCAACATCAGAAAATCCGATATTATGTAATCCAACAAGTATCATTTTCATATCAATAATATTGTAAACACTATTAGATATGGTAACTATTACAATCGTAAGACAGTAGCCGAAAACCATTTTTGCAATGTTTTTGGAACTTGCAACTTTCTCGTCCTCAATGCCACCGGTTAAAAACACACTTTTGTTTTTTCTTGTCTTATTCCAAACGTAAAAATAAGCCAAAAGTGCACCAACAGTTGCACCGAAAAGAGCAACACAAACACCATAGACTGTGTCCAAGCCTATCAAATTTATAGCGACAAAAGATCCGACTAAAACGACTGCAATACGAACAATTTGTTCGATAACTTGGCTTGCGGAAGGTTCTGCAAGCATTTCGTGACCTTGCATATAACCTCTTTTAAGACTAAGGAACGGAACGATAAGCAAACAAAATGCAATAGTACGAACACCGAGAGCGATTTCCTCAACAGTTGCACCGCTTGACATATCATTAAAGAAAAACATACCGATTTGTCTTGCGAAAATCTGCATTATCAAAAAACATATAAACGATAATATCGCCATGAATTTGAGCGTTAGAGAATATGTCTTTTCTTTTGAGCGCACCTTACCCTTTGCATTGTAATTGCTGATAACGATACTAACTGCAATCGGTATTCCAGAAACTGAAATATCCAAAAACAGTGAGTATATATTATATGCACAAGAGTATATAACACCACCTCGGCTACCGATAATGCTGTAAAATGGAATGCTATATACCGCACCAAGAACTTTGGAAATAAGTATTGCGATATAACCGAATAGAGCACCTTCAAGAAAACTGTTTTTTTTCAATTTTCTACCCAATATTTTCAATCCTCATCATTTAACATTTTATTAATATTTTACCCTATTATTTAAAAAAAGTCAACAAAATCCGACATAATATTTATTATTTATCAACAAAATAAATAACTGCCAATTCAATAAAGAATTGACAGTTATTTTGTTAAATATTAACTTGATAATGTGATACTAAAAATGGCTAATCAATCCAGCCGAGTATCTTGATATAAGAGCAGAATCAAGCTCGTCAACTTCGCTATCGTTGTTAACATCGGCAACTGCTTGTTGTTTAGATGTTAAGTCAGCCAAACCTGCTGAATATCTTGCAACAATCGCAGAATCAAGTTCGTCAACTTCACCGTCATCGTTTACATCACCGAGAAGAGCAGTGTTTTCTTTAACAATGATCGCACCATTAACCAAAGTATACTCAACTTCCTGCTCGTCAATGTTGTATGCTCCGCCTAAAATATACTCGGATAATTCGATATCATATTTTCCTATAGGGCAATTAGGCTTCAATTCGAATGTCAATGTAACATATTCACCGTTTGCCGTTTTGTTAGCGCTTCCTGTGTAGGAACTCAACAAAAACGGATTTTTTGCCGTATTAGTATCTGTTTCGGAAGCGGAAAATATTTTTCCGCTTGTTGTCCACTCTTTAAAAGTAAGATACTGTGAGTCATAGGCCACTTGAAAACCGATTGTTGCAATTCCAGGATTGTTAGCTATCGAAATAGCAACTGAAACTTCGTTTGTTCCAACAGGAACTTCAACAGTATCTGCCTTGATTTCCATAGTCTTGTCTGCGCTAACCGCAAAAGGCAAACATGAAATTATCATTGCGACCATAAGAAATATTGAAATAAGCTTTTTGTTCATATTATCCACCAATTATTCGCCTAATATAACATCGTGACCTGAGAAGTACTTAGCCAATCTCAAAAGGTCGCTTCTATCAACTTTATCATCGCCGTTTACATCAGCAGCAATCATATTGATTTCAACATCGTGTCCCGAGAAGTATTTAGCCAATCTCAAAAGGTCACTTCTATCAACTTTACCATCACTGTTCACATCACCATAAGCGATTGATATAACATTGATTGAGCCGTTGACAGCCTTAACAGAAACTTCTTTTTCATCGATATTGTATGCTTCGCACTCGCTGACTTTGATGTCATAATTGCCGTCTACTGCATCTGCTTTAATTTCGAATACCAATGTTACTAACTTGCCGTTATTGGTTGCGTTTTCTTTTCCTGTGTATGCGTTGAATACGAACGGAGTCGCATTAACATTGCCATCACATTCGGTGAACATATCTCCATTTTTGATTGATTTCAATGTCATTACGCTTGTGTTGTATTCAACCCTAAATCCGATTATCGCAATACCGGGGTTGTCAGAAACAGTTACCGGTACTTCTATTGTTTTGCCAACGTGAGCGGTCATTTGTGGAACGGAGAGAGTCATAGTACTGCTACTTGGAATTTCTGTCCATTTAGCATAGAATGCGCCGCCTGATGTTCTTTCTACAACTGTTTCAGCTGTAACGGAAACACCCGATTTTGAGAACCAACCGTCAAATGTGTAACCTTCTCTTGTTGGAACAGGGAGCTCACCGTATTTTGTACCTCTTGTATATGTCTTTGAGGTAACTGAACATTCGCCACCTTGTGCATCAAATGTTATTGTAATATCATAAGCATCGATAGTCCAATGAGCATAGAATGTACCATCAGTTTTTCTTTCGATAACTCTGTCTGCTGTGATTTTGTTTGTGCCTGTCTTGGTTGTGTACCAACCATCAAATGTATATCCTGCTTTTGTCGGAACAGGAAGTTCGCCATACAACTTGCCTGTTGTATATTGCTTTGTAGTTGTCGAGCAAGTACCTCCATTAGGATCAAATGTGATTGTAAATGTTGTCGGAGTTGTTTCGCCCTTCTTTTCAGCCCATTTTTCTTTGAGTTTGGCAAGAGTTGCGGAATCTACTATACCATTAGCAGTAAGTCCGTTTGCACTCTGGAATTCTTTAACTTTGGCTGCCGATCCAGGACCGAAAACACCGTCGATATCACAAGTGTAACCGAGTTTATTGAGAACGCATTGAACCCAAACAACACCGTCACCTGTCGGCATAGTTGTGCCGTCATACTGAATAGTTGTTGTTGGCGGTGTGTGGTCGTCAGGGTTGCTGCCACTACCTTCTGGAGCGGTCGGAACATTTGAATTATATCTATAAATACTGTAACTGCCTGAATACTTAGCAGCAAGAGTTGCAGGAGTATAATATGATCTTTTAATTTGAGGCGGTGTTTGTTCTGTAATCTCAATTTGAGTTGCAACACCACTGGCATTACGAGTGATTGCTGTTACCAAAACAATGTGAGAGTTTGAATTTAAGCAGTCACCAACTTGAAGCACATTAGCACAGTTGCTTTCGTTAGGTGATCCCTTATATGTAGCAATTTCGGGTATTCCATAGGTTGTGTGTCTTGTAGCACCCCAACACCATGATACGAAAGCCGAGCAGTCAGTTGCGTAATAGGTTGATTCCTTTTCGCAAACTGATCGTGAGTTATAGAATACACTGTTTGGATCTTTTGTAGCAGCCAAGAAGTCATCAACTGAAACACCAAATCCAACATACTTTGAAAATGGATGATGTCAGCGAGAATTATGCTGGTTTGTTTGGCAGCATAGACAGCAAGGGTTATATTAAAAATGTAGTTGTCAGCGGAGTTGTAAAGGGAAATGACTTTGCAGGTGGAATTGTAGGCTATGCTGATAATGGTGGAAAAATCGAAAACAGCTACAACTTGGCTGATATTAAAGGCGAACTTCACATTGGTGGTATAGTAGGTCATAATACAAGAGGCTGCGTTGTTGTTAATTGTGGCAATGCAGGCAAAGTGGAAAGTGCTGTGTACGCAGGTGGCATTTGTGGATATAATACACGCAGTTCATCAATACTCAACTGCTATAACTTCGGCTCTGTAACAGGCAATCTTGACGGTGGCGGAATTTGCGGACGCAATACACATAATGCCGTAATCAAAAACTGTGCAAGCTACGGCAAAGTTAAATACTCACTTTATGGTGGCGGAGTTTGCGGTATAAGCAATCTTGATGCAGTTGTTGAAAATTCGTACTTCAATAAAAATAACGCAGGAGTAAAACGAGCAGTTGGCGATGAAAGTGATAAACCAACCGTTAAAGGACTTAGCGAAGAGGAGGGCAAATCTAAAAACGGCTTGGCTAAATTGTTGAACGATTATATTGTCGCACAAAAACAGGAAGAATCTTGGAAACGCTGGAATTCTGTCGAAGGCAATTACCCGTCATTTTCGTTAGATAATAAAATTATTGTTGAAGATATTTGGAAATACATAAAAGGTATGTATGTAAATGAAGAAGACTCTTCAAAAATTGTAAAATTCGATAAATATTACGATAATGATTATGCCGTAGGAGAGTATGTCGATTACAATCTTTCAAGATGCTACGATATAAGCGATTTTGAAGTTGAGCAAGATATAAATCATTATGTAATTAGTGGTAAAAACGATCTTGGTGAAAATGTAACATACGTTTTTGATATAACAGACGGAGAAGTTACATCTGTAACATATCACGACGATAAAGTTGGCGAGATAAAGTATAATAAGAAATCCGAGCCGAAGGGCGAACAAATTAAAGATAGCAACACCTATTGGTATGTTGAAGACGGAATTCTTCATATAAACGGATTTGGCCCTATGCCCGATTTCGAAAGCAGTAAAGATACCGCATGGGCGAGTGTCAAAGACTCTATAAAAGGTGTAGTAGTTGAAGAGTGGGTAACAAAAATCGGAAAGAACGCATTTGGCGATCTTGATAATGTAGAAAGCGTTGTAATTGCACCGAGTGTTAAATCAATAGAAATGTACGCTTTTAATTGGTGTTCCATTTTAAAAGAAGTAACGTTTATCGGCAAACCCGATAATATAAATTCAACTGCATTCACAGGTGTTCACGCTACTGTAAATGTTCCGAAAACTTGGCTTGACGGTGGTGTAACACTGGAAGATCTCAATAGACCAACCTCACAAAGAGGCGAGTATCAGTACGGTGGACAGTTAAAATATGTTATCAGCGATGTTATGACATATACAGTAACATTTGATGTTAACGGTCATGGAACAGCGCCCGAGTCAGTTGAAGTTGTAGAGGGAAGTTTGGTTCAAGAGCCACAAGCCCCGACAGATGAAAATTACACTTTCAAGGGTTGGTTCAAAGAACAGACTTGTGAGAATGAGTGGAACTTTGATATTGACGTTGTAAATGAAAATACAACGATTTACGCAATGTGGATTTCCAATCTTGATATTGCTAAGGCATATTCAATCAATGAAATCGACGAGTATATCGAAGGCGAAACATCAGAAAAAGTAATTGCAGTTGCCGATGAATATAAAAAGAAAATCGAAGACGCAACGACGATAGAAGAAGTAAATAAGGCAAGAGAAGAAGCTATCGAGGCTATTGATTGGCAGAGAGAAATCGATAAAAACGGTATGCCTGGTGATGTAAATCTTGATAAAAAAGTAAATCTTCTTGACGTTCGTACATTGAT
>CADBMQ010000163.1 GCA_902795765.1 Oscillospiraceae bacterium
AAAGAGAGATAAACGAAATGTTTACCTCTCTTTTGGTGACCCGGACGGGAATCGAACCCGTGTTACCGCCGTGAAAGGGCGGTGTCTTAGCCGCTTGACCACCGGGCCATATTTGGTAGCGGCGATAGGATTTGAACCTACGACAACTCGGGTATGAACCGAGTGCTCTAGCCAACTGAGCTACACCGCCATATCGCTTTTATCAAGCTTAATTATTATACTATACCAACTATGGATTGTCAAGACTTTTTTTAAAATTTCCAAAAAATATTTTTCCGCTTATTCTCTCTACTGCCATTATTTGATGTCTTGACGATTTTCCCACTATTTAATATGATAGTATTAAGGGAAAACCTTAATCTTTTCGCATTGGAATGGTTGACTTGACTTCAAGACAAATCGGTCGCAACAAAATTTGCGTGACATTAACTCAATATGAACTGAATGAGCAACAACTTGAATTTGACTCGCTTTCATACTCCAACAAAGACTGTCGTGAATTTTTGCAAGAAATCTACAAACGTGCCGCAGTTGAGTGCGGTCTCAAACCCGAACCTGCTCGGCTTATCATCGAGCTCTACCCTTATATCGACTGTGGTTGTTTGATTATCTACACCGCATCGCACCTTGTGGCTCGTGCCGTTTCGTTTTTCTGCCGTTTTGAGTGCGATGACGATATGTTAGACTGTTTTAGCAAGCAAGCCGTCATAGAGCCAAATATCGAACGAATTACGCTATATCAACTCGGCGAGTTCTATTATGCAGAAATTCTGCCGAAAAGCAAGTGCGATTTTGTTAGGTCATTCTTCTCGGAATACGCAGATTTTAAGTGTTGTCAAAAATGTGCATTCTACTCCGAATTTGCCACAGAAATTTATACAAAAAAATACTAAAAATAACATAATTGTAAGTTGACTTTTGAACATTAATACGCTCTGTATTTTAGTTTTTTTAACGAGAATTGTGGAAAACTATGTGGAAAATGTTAAAATCTATTGTAAAAACACCATTTTTACCTTTGTTTTATATGTGGAAAACTCTAAAAATGTCAAATAATGTATAATGCAGTCGGTATAGATAGGAATAGTAAAATTACATTTTTGTAATATTGTTTTGCGATGAAAACAAAAAAGAACGGACAGAATTAACTGTCCGTTCTTATCGGTTAGAACCGAATTACATAGCTTTGTAACCACCGTTTTGGATAACCATAGCCTTAGGTGTCTTTGAAGGCTCACCCTCTGCTGTCCAAGTCATAGAACCTGTAACACCATCAACAGTAATCTGAGTCATAGCACCCTTGATTGCTTCGCAAAGATCGCTTACAGAGATAGAAGCATCTTTAACGCCTGCTTTTTCCATTGCAGCTTTGATAACATATACTGCATCGTAACCGTCAGCGGCGAACTGATCCGGGATTGCATCGTTATATGCAGCTTTGTAAGAAGCTGTGAATTTCTGAGTCTTTTCGTCTTTTGCGTCTGCTGCAAAAGGAGTGAGGAGCATTACTCCGTCAGCAAGTTTTGCGTCTCCGCCCAACTGATTGATAACGCCGTCAAGACCATCACAACCGAAGTATTTAACATTCAAAGAAGCTTTGCTTGCCTGTTGGAGAATCATAGCAGCCTGTTCGTAGTAAATCGGGAGGAATACGAGGTCTGCGCCTGACTCTTTAATCTTCTGCAACTGAGTTGAGAAGTCAGTATTGTTAGCATCTGTGAAAGTCTGCTCTGAAACGATCGGGAGATTTTTCTTTGCAGCTTCTGCTTTAAATGTATTGAAGATACCACTTGAATACGGATCGCCACTGTTATAAATTACAGCAACTTTTGTAGCGAGTTTGTTATCAGCAAGATATTGAGCTGATGCAGTACCCTGGTTGGGGTCTGAGAAGCAAACACGGAATGCGTTAGGAGCATCGATACAGTCAACCGATGAACCTGACGGTGTGATCTGGAACATATTGTCTTTCTTTGTTTCAGCACAAACTGCTGCGCAAGGAATAGAAGTTACAGTACCGAGGAACACCTTAGCACCCTTATCTTTAACAACGTTGTATGCATTCTTTGCTTTCTGAGCATCGTGCTCGTCATCTTCAAACAATACTTCGAGTTTAATGCCGTTTACGCCACCTGCTTCGTTAATTTCTTTAACTGCGAGTTCTACACCGTTTTTAACGGAGTTACCATACTGTGCAGCGCCACCTGTGAGAGGACCTGAACAACCGATTTTAAGTGTCGCAGCGTCTCCTGTGTTGTTTGATTCGCCACAAGATGCAAGAGCGAATGTTGTCATAGCGATTGCAAGAAGCAATGCTACGATTTTAGTTGCTTTTTTCATACTTATTCATTCCTTCATATAAATTTTTCCAACATAAATATGTTGCTATTTGATAGTATATACCTTTTTTACTGATTTGTCAACAATTTTTCGCTTTAATATTTTAATATAATAAAACATGGCAACCCGTATGTGATTTACGAGTTGCCATTTGGGGTTTATTTATTTGTTGCCAAGAACAATCAAATAGATGTTACGAAGATCGATTGCACTTAAAACTCCGTCTTCATCAATATCGCCGTTTTTGATAGACTGAACATTTTCTTTGTCCTGTTCGGCTTTTGCCAAAATCTGCATTGTTTGTTGAACATCGAGAATGTTTACAACGCCATCAAGGTTTACATCGCCTTTTAAAGTTGAAACACCTGCGCCACCGTATGCACCGATATTTGTGAGTTCTCCAAGTTCATTGCCGAAGAAGTCTTTGCCACCGTCATTTTCAATCTTTCTGCCCGTGCCGATTGCAGGAGATTTATCTTGCAACTGATAAACATAGCAAGTATCCAAACCTTCGCCTGCACCACCTGCTTTTACGAGCATCGGATTTTGATCGTAGATGTTATCGTAAGATTTGATACCATCATCATACGGCTCTTCGTCATCATTCATCGGTACATCTTCTACATCTTTACCATAAATAAGGTTGTTGCAGAAAACTGTATTCGTTGTCTTATCGAGTTTAAATCCACCATTTGAGTCAACATAGAAAATGTTGTTTGCGATAAGTGT
>CADBMQ010000164.1 GCA_902795765.1 Oscillospiraceae bacterium
AATAATTTCTTTAATTCTAAAAGTATATGCATTTGTATTTTTAGAATTATTTATCATTTCACTTGTACCTTTGAGCCAACCACCTTCTTGTTCTTTAACACCTATTGTATATTTGCCGACAACTTCATATTCAGTGCTATTTGGTTTTTGATGTTCAAGTTGGAATGTATATTTTTGATTGATGTCTGTATTATTGGTGTTAACCACTTTTTGAATTTGTATTTTTTGAGTACCATCAACAGTAATTTTCAATGGTAAAAAAATAGGGTCAGAAACAGCTCCATATAACATTTCTTGCATATTTCCATTTGTAATACCCATTGCAGAACCTATATTTGTCATTTTTTTTACTAAACATATCGTTACGTTCTGGTCATATGAGTCACTGCTATATTCAATATTCAAGTTGTTTCCGCTAATATATGCCCAAATAGGATAATGCGGGTGGCCATCTTGGATACCGATAGATTGATTAACAACTTCGAAATTTGATAGAATTCCGTTAGAATCCGTTAAAACTGTTTTTGTTAAATCTTTTTTTGTTATTTGCGTAGTTCCGAAATTAGGCAATTCATTATGTCTTCGACAAGCATTAAGAATAGCGTAATAACATTCAAGCGTATTGCCACTAATTGCTTTTTTTACACAATTTGTGGCATCACGATCATTGATTTTGCCTATTGAATTCCTTTTTCCAGTAGCCCACTCCCAAATAAGCATTTGAGTAGCTGCATAAGCTTGACTCTCACTATAACCATATTGATTAACATTATTCCCCCTATATCCGTAAATGGATGCTCGAGTTATGCCTAACTTTGCATTTGAAGGCAATTCTTTTGACCATGCAAAAGTATCTATTAATTTACTTGCATAAGCGCTCGAATAATCTGAAGCAGATTTATGTGGTTGCAAACAATAAAGAGTATTTCCATCATTAAGTTTTCTCATTCCTATTTGCCCAAATGCTTCATGATATTTGTTATCATTTGTATAATAACTGCCCCAATCATAATAGATATCCAAGTACTCTACTGAAAAAGAATACTTAGTTCCTATTGATAAGGCGTTTGCACCAATTTCACATATACACATTATTGAAATAATGATTGCAAGTAATGCAATTGTTATTTTGTTAATTTTGATCATATAGTATTTCCTTTCATAATTTCTTTTAACTGTTTTTGTATAAAAAAAGAGCCTTAGTGAAAAACTAAGACTCTATATAAAAATTTTTTAAAATGCTATCCAATTAAAGCTGAGTATCTTATTTCAAAACTATACCCACAAAAAGTATTAGGTACTAAATTCAAGGACATAATCACCCCATTGGTACTCCAATTCTCATACTCACAATAAATTTCATCTTTTAACACTTTTAACGCATCTTGCAAAGTTGTTTCATAACATACATTCGTTTTTTCAAAGCTAAAACCATATTGTTTAATAGATGAATATTCTGCTTTGGGTAAGGACTTAATATATTTTATACCTTCTGAAAGCAACCAATCATAATCCGATTTTGTAAAAAAGGTCACTTTTACTCCATCACTATATGTTACAACATATCTTTGTTCACTATACCAATAGTTCCAATTAAGAGTCATATTGCTACCCCAAGACTGCCATACAAATGCTCGTGCAATACCTTTACCATAATCATAAAAAGCACAAATATCATCTTTACCATCGTCATTAAAGTCACCTGCGACTACTCGACTTGTTATTCTATCAGCAGAAAAACCATTCTTCATATACCAATAATTCCAATTCATTTTGAAGTTGCTTGCTTGCGACTGCCAAACGAATGCTCTGCACTCGCCTTTTCCGTAGTCATAGAACGCACAAACATCTGCCTTTTTGTCGCCGTTGAAGTCGCCCGACACAACTCGGCTTGTGATATTGCTTGCAGAGAAGCCTTTATCCATATACCAATAGTTCCAATTAAGTTTGAAACTGTTTGTCTGCGACTGCCAAACGAATGCTCTGCACTCGCCTTTTCCGTAGTCATA
>CADBMQ010000165.1 GCA_902795765.1 Oscillospiraceae bacterium
CCTGCCGCATTGATGCGAATGTGAGTCGGCAGAGAGTTTTTTGCCTGTTGTGAAGTTATCGCCGCCGCAATAACAGTCGGGCTATACTTGTTGCCAACATCATTTTGCACGATAAGTACGGGACGAATTCCACCCTGTTCCGAGCCGACAACGGGACTCAGGTCTGCGTAAAAAATATCTCCTCTTTTTATTGTCATCAGATTTTGCCTCCGCTATAATGCTTTCTGGTTTTAGCATTGCCGCAATTTAGGATTTTTAAACATCCGATGAAAAATTTTTCATCAATATATTTTACGCAAATTTTATTCTGTTGTTAAAGTTTGACCACGAAACCACCGTTGCCAATCGTGTCGAGTTTGACATCTATAATCTGACCGCAGATTTCATCACCTGCGTCTGCACGAACGAGTGTGTAGTCGGGAGTGTATCCCTCAATCAAGCCGTCTTTCGCTCTCGACTCGAAAAGCACGGGATAGGTCTGCCCGATGCGAGTTTTAAGAAATTCAAGTTGCGTTTCGTCCGCAATCTTCAACATCTCTTTTGTGCGTTCACGCTTAACCTGTTCGTTGATGTGGTCGGTAAATTGGTCTGCCATTGTACCTTTTCTGCGAGAATACGGGAACACGTTTACTTTTGAAAATCCGATTTCACGAACGAACTGAGCCGATGTGTTGAAGTCCTCGTCACTCTCACCTGCAAATCCAACCATAAGGTCGGTTGTGATGGCACACAGAGTGAACTTTTTGCGAAGTTTTTCGACAACTTCACGATAAAGAGCGGTATCGTAATGACGGTTCATTCGTTTGAGTGTCGTGTCGCAACCCGATTGAAGTGAAAGATGAAACTGCGGACAAAGTTCGGGGATTTCTGCGAGTCGGTCGATGATTTCGTCTGTCATCATATCGGGTTCAAGTGAGCCAAGTCGCACTCGCTCAATGCCGTCAATTGCGGCGGCAGTCGCAACTGCATCTGCAAGATTATACTGCGTTCCAATGCCGTATGCAGTCAAATTTATGCCGATAAGCACGACTTCTTTGTGACCTTTTTGTGCAAGTGCCGTAACTTCGGTTTGAATGTCGCAAATGTCTTTCGAACGAATTCTGCCACGAGCAAACGGAATGATACAGTAGGTGCAAAAACGGTCGCATCCGTCTTGAATTTTAAGAAAAGCCTTTGTTCGGCTCTCGAAACCGCTGACAGTCGCATTGACGTTTTTCTTCTCGTGCTGACGAATGTCAATAATTCGTTTGCCGTCAATGAAAAATCGGTCAAGACAGTCGGGCAAATCAACATTTGACGCATTACCAAGCACGATGTCGGCACAGTCGAGTTCGTCTGCAACAGTCGGGAAAGCCTGTGGAACACAACCAGTCAAAACAAGCACAGCATTCGGCAACTTTTTGCGATAGTGACGAACAGTTTGCCGAGTTTTTCGGTCGCTTTCGGCAGTAACCGTGCAAGAGTTTATGACAAACACATCGGGGCAGTCGTTTTCGCCAACAATTTCATACCCACGTTTTGTCAAAGCCTCACGCATAAGTTGAGTTTCATATTGATTAACCTTACAACCAAGAGTGTAAAAACCCGCTCTCATTATATACCGTCCTTTATAAGTTTTTTAATGCTTTCGATTAGATATTCGTGCGTGTTTCGAGTTTGGTCGAAACGCACTTCATCAGCAAGAATTTCGAGTATCTGCCCGATTTTGTTACCCTTTACACCGAGCGACAAAACATCATTTCCACCGACTGCCAAATCCTTTATTTCACAAGGCTGTTTCGCAAGTTCAATCGCACACTCGCCATCGTTTTCAATGCCGTTAAATGCCGAAATTATGCGAATTATTTTGGCAGCAGTCTTGAAATCAGTTTTTGCAATGAGCCGTTTAATCTCAACGTCCGAGAGTTCAGTTTCGAGTAGTGACTTTGCTATGTGATATAGTTTTTTTATCGTGTTCGGCATTTTGAGTTTGTCGCAAACGTCATCATCGCACTCGCAACAACACAAAAGTAAAGCAACTCGTTCGTCACGCTCGTTTGGAATTAGCGACAATCGTTCGAGTCGGTCGGCTGAAATGATGCCGAATGGCGCCAGACCGCCATTTTGAATTAGTGGCAGTATTTTTTGTGGAAACTCGCTGACTGCCGACTTATACAGTTCTGTGAAAACACGTTCAGCGCTAACCATTTCAAGTCTGCTCGACAGTTTGAGTGCGCTTTCGAGAGTATCTTTTTCAATCTCGAAACCGAGTTTTGCCGAAAAACGGAACGCACGCATTATACGCAGAGCGTCTTCCGAAAATCTGCGTTCGGGACTTCCAACCGCACGAATAATTTTTTTATCTAAATCATCACGGCCGCCGAAAGGGTCGATAATTTCGCCATCAGACGAGAGAGCCATTGCATTTATCGTGAAATCTCGCCGTTTTAAGTCAATTTCAATATCATCAGTCGGCACAACAAAGTCGGGACGCCGACAATCCGAGTAACCTCCCTCGGTGCGAAGCCGAGTTATCTCAATCGGGTGGTGGTCAATCACAACCGTGACTGTACCGTGCTTTAATCCCGTTTCGATGACGCAATCGAACAGTTGCTCAATCTTTTCGGGAGGTGCGTTGGTGGTGATGTCGTAGTCATCAGGTTGGATGTTGCGAAGCAAATCACGAACACAACCACCGACAGGATACGCTTTTATATCTGCCTTTTGCAAGATATCAAGGCAGTATTCGACGTAGTCGGGTAGCAAAAAACCACCTCCGCAGATAAATTTTAGTCTATTATATCACAAAAAATCATAAAATTAAATCAAATTTCAAAATTACTATTTATTTTTTGAATATTTTATAGTATAATATCTCTGTTAAGGCTAAAATTTATTGAAGGGATATGGGGATTTTGAAACCAGTTCTCGAAACAGATAAACTAATTCGTAATGCAAAACGTATTCATATGATAGGTATTGGCGGTTCAGGTATGAACCCGATTGCCGAGATATTGCATAATTTGGGCTACGATTTAACAGGCTCGGACAATAACGAAACTGACTCGCTTAAAAGAATTAAGTCGCTCGGTATTCCTGTTGTTATGGGGCATTTTCCCGAAAATGTTCATGGCGCTGAACTTGTTATCCATTCGGCAGCAATTATGCAGGATAATCCCGAACTTGCAGAGGCTCGCAGACTTGGTATTCCAACGCTCGAGCGTTCGTTTGCACTCGGTGCGCTCACAAGAAATTTCGATAATGTTATCGGAATATGCGGTACTCACGGCAAAACAACCGTTACTGCAATGACAACGCAGATTTTTGTTGAGGCGGGACGTGATCCGTCGGCAGTTATCGGTGGTAAGTTGCCACTCACAGGCTGTTACGGAATTTCGGGCAAATCGGATACTTTTTTGGTTGAATCGTGCGAGTATGTGGATACTTTCTTGAAACTTTCGCCCGATACGGCAGTCATTTTGAATGTTGACCGTGACCATATGGAATATTTTAAGACGCTCGAACGCTTGAAGGAGTCATTCACAAAATTCGCAGAGAGTGCGAAAAAAGTTATCGTCAACGGTGATGACCAAAACTCGCTCGACTGCGTGAAAGATATGGAATACATAACCTACGGTTTGTCGGACAACTGCGACTATCGTGCAGAAAACGTTGTGTACGGAACAAAGTCGGCAGGCGAATATGATTTGGTTCATGGCAACGAAGTTGTGTGCCATATTGAAGTAAGTGTTCCGGGTGTTCACAACATC
>CADBMQ010000166.1 GCA_902795765.1 Oscillospiraceae bacterium
ATTAAAAAAAGACAAAATTAAAGGCGACAAGGATTTTTTCTTGTTTCCATTTTAGTTATTTAGTTTTTATCTCATCTGTTTTGTAGATGAACTTGACTTGACCACTCATCTCACTCGATATACCGGAGAAGTTGCGATATCTTTTCGACACTTCAACTGTCGCTTTCAGTCTTTCAATAACAACTTTTGCATCATCAACAAGACTTGTAATCTTTTCAATACCTTTTTCGTTGAATTCTTTCAATCCACTCGAAAGTTGCATAGAACCATCTTTAAGTTTAGATACACCATCAACAAGAGCAGGTGATCCGTTTTTCATTTGAAGAATACCATCGTATAAAGCAGATGCACCATCTTTAAGTTGTGCAGAACCTTTTTTAAGTTCATCAACACCCGAATTCAATGCACTTGCACCATCAGCGGCAGTTGCTACACCTTGTGTGTAAGTGAGCAATCCGAGATAAAATGCGTTGTAACTATCGAGAGACGCTTTTAATTCGATAAGTGCTTTCGCGCCTTCGGACGCAGCGGCGAGTTTTGCTTGAACTTCATCGGACGCCATATTTTCTGCAATCGCTTTTTTAATTTGATTTTCTACATTTTCCGAAATGATGTTTTTAACACTTTCAGTTTCCATTTGAGCGTCGGTATTTGATTTGATTGTAGATTTAATAGTGTCGCTTTCCATTTGTGCCGAAGTGTTGGCTTCAATAGTGGATTTAACTTCGCTTGTCTGCATTTGAGTATCAATAGAAGAGTTGATAATGTTTTGAGTTTCAGTAGGTATCATACCTGCTTTAACAGCGGCATCGTAATCCGCCTTGCTCATACCCAAAGCCTTTTGAATAACTTGTTCAGACACTTGTTCTTTAACACTTGCAGTAACCATATTCAAAACATTCTCACGAACAGTATTTGTAACTTGTGCTTTAACTTGCTCACGAACAGTCTCTGTTACCTTTTGAATAATCAATGGACGATTGCTTTCAACTGCCGCAGTTACCTGTCTGAGTGCTTCCTCGTAAACTTTTGTTTCGTCAAGTGAGCCGATTATTTCATCAAGCACTTTGGCATAATTATCAATGGTTAAAGTAGGAACATCAATGCCACTTGCTTTAATTTGCTTTTCGGCAGTGGCAAGCAAAGATTCAAATACCTGTTTTGCACCACCGTTAAGTGTGTCATTGTTGCTTTTTAATTTGTTAAGACCATTTGAAAGATCGTTAGCACCCGTTTTGAGTTTACCAATTCCGTTGTCGAGAGCAACTGCACCATCACTAAGAGATTTCGCACCAACTGCAAGTTTGTCAATACCTTGAACGAGTTCTTTCGATTTATCGAGAAGTGTGTAAAGTCCGTCATATAATTGCGACGAGCCGTCAAGCAGTTGTTTCATACCATCTGAGAGTTGTGTGATTGAATCGGTGATGCCGTCAGCAGAATCTAATTTTGAAGTGTCAAGTTTGGTGAAGATTTCGTTTGTCGCAACTGTAACGGTCATACCCATATTGAAATTAGTCACATCAGCAGTAATTTCCACATAATCGGGAAGCTCAAATTTATCTTTGCTGATACCTAAATTATCTTGTAAACCGGGCATTGCGATACCAACAACGGCAGTGCGATCTCCGTCATTCAAGAGTTTTCCGTTTGAAACTTGAACGTTTCTAAAATTGTTGCTATCAAGAATCATACCCGTAAGCATAGCAAACGGAACATAAATTTTCTCGTCCTTGCCATTTATTTTAACAGTTTCAAATTGCTTGTTGTCATAATCGAAACGAATACTAACTTTTCCGCTTTTTCCTGCAATGTTGTCGGCAGAAACAGTTTCACCATCGAGTTTGTATGTAATCGACAAGCCAACAGGCAACTCCTTTTCGATATTGCCTTGATAGTAAATATCCTTTCCGTTAGCGTCCCAAACCTTTGCGTTTCCGCTTATTTTATAAGACTCATCGCCTTTAACGTTTTCAATGTTGGAAAGATTGCTACTGTCGTTAATATTAGCAGATCCGAGTGCATTTTTAATCCAGTCGCTGACGATTATCTTTTTAACTGCACCATCAGCCCCTGCGAGTACGTAAACGGTCTCATCTTTTGCAATATTGCCGTCAGCGGTTTCTGAAGAAGCAGTGTTTTGACTGTTTTCGGATACATCTTTTTTATCGGTAGTCAAAGCAAATACCGATACCGCACCACCAAGACATAAAATAACGCATAAAACTAAAATAGTTATTTTAGAAGAAAACTTATTCATGGATAGATACCTCCGTTTGTTTTTTAGTGTTAATTTTTCTCATACCGAGCGTAGTTTTGCAGATAATCTTATCAAAAAGCATAAACATTGCCGGCAGAACAAATATAATCAGCAACATACTGATTACCGCACCTCTTGCCATAAGCATACACATAGAACTGATGATTTCGATGTCGGAGTAGATAGCAACACCGATAGTTGCGGCAAACAATCCCATACCCGAAACTATGATAGGTGGAATTGAAGTGTAAAGAGCGGTCCAGATTGCATTCTTTTTGTCGGCACCGCCAATGCGTTCCGACTTATAGCGAGTTGTCATAAGAATTGCATAGTCAACTGTCGCACCAAGTTGAATTGTACTAATGCAAATAGGTGCAATGAAAGCCATATTTTGACCTAAGAAATGCTGCAATCCAAGATTGATAAAGATACCAACCTCAATAACAGAAATCAAGATAATTGGAAGTGAAATACTCTTTTCAACCATAAGAATGATAAAGAAGATAACAACAATAGAAACTGTTGTAACAACGGCAAAGTCGTGGTCGGTTGTGACAATCATATCTTTCATACAAGGCGCTTCGCCAATCAACATACCGTTGCTATCGTATTTCTTCATAATGCCGTTTAGCAAATCAATTTGATTGTTCACTTCCGTACTTGCCGCTTTATATTCGGAGTTTATGAGCAGAAGTTTCCACTTATCGCTTTCAACGATAGATTTAACACTATCTGGTAATATTTCTTTCGGTACACGAGAGCCGATTACTGATTCCAATCCAAGCACATAC
>CADBMQ010000167.1 GCA_902795765.1 Oscillospiraceae bacterium
GAGCAATTCCTTGCTGACAGATTTATGGACGGAAAAACTTATGTTCCATTTTCGTATTTCTATGGTACATCTCCCGAAAATGATTATACTCCTTCTCAGCCATACACAATTACGGTTTGCTCAAATCCGTATTCGTATCAAGAGGAAAACTACGCTGTACTTTACATTAAGTCAAGCGGTGCTGACTCCGAGCGACAGGTTAAGTTGAGAAGAAAAGGTGAACAATGGTTTTTGTGGGAACAGTTTTTGCTTCCCGACGTTCGCAAACCAAAGTCACAAGATCCTTGGGCATAATTGAAGTTTATGTTTGAGAAGATATTTAAAAAATCAAAACTGAAAAAAGATAATCAAAAGGAGCTTCCTATCGCACCAGGTACAAATGGTTATGCGGCAAAGTTTGAATGTCCGTATTGCAAAAAAACGTTTGCCAAGACAAGCCTTTATTGCGACCATTGTGGCAAACAGGTGTTTGATAAATAGTTTACTATGAAAAAAACGTTTTTAGGTTTCTCAATTTTATTTATCATTCTTGGGGTTGTGGCAATTTTAGTTTCTCTGTTTTTTTGGTATGCTAAAAACAACACCTTAGACGGATCATTTGACCTATATAAGCGCCAAGAACTAATTTCAATTATTTCGCTTATTACAGGATTTGTGCTTATTGGTTTGAGCATCGCACTTTTGTGCTTTGGCAAAAAATAAGCCTGAACAAAAAATAAAGAGTCAAGATAGATTTAACTATCTTGACTCTTTTTAATTTAGAAAATGCCACATTCCGCCTTTGAAGAACTGCATAATGCTATCAAAATTGTTTGTGATACTCGCAATAAAATAAACAATCAACGCAATTAGTGCAATAATAAGCAATACAATCGGGATTATGCAACCATATCTGCCGATTTTCGACAACAGAGAGATGTTTTGCAGAAATTTTAATCCCTCTCTGTCTTTCTCGTTCTGCAAACGCATATTTTCAAGTTGTGCGTCACGAATTCGCTTATCGTCTTTCGCAGAAAGTGGAGTTGTTATCGGTTCGGACTGCGCTATCGGGTGTTCACTTGCGGCACCACCACAATGAGGGCAGATTTCAAGCGTACTATCGAACAACGAATCACAATACTCACATTTTATCTTCATTTTTACCGCCTTAACAAAAAAGGTGTTCGATAACGAACACCTTTTTCTTTTAGATTAGAGTTTCTGTTTAAGCTTAGCAGCCTTACCAACACGATCACGAAGGTAATAGAGCTTGCTTCTACGAGCTTTACCGTAGCTAACCACTTCAAATTTTTCAACGTTGGGTGAGTGAATCGGGAATACTCTCTCGATACCTACACCATAAGCGATCTTTCTAACAGTAAATGTCTTAGCAATGCCAGTACCGTTGATTGCGATTACGATACCCTCGAACATCTGAGTTCTGGATTTCTCGCCCTCACGAATCTTAACGTAAACTTTAACAGTTGCACCGATTACAACCTCAGGAGCGTTCTCTTTGAGTTGACCCTCGGTAAGATTCTTTACCATATCCATTAGTTTTTCCTCCTATTTAATATTTCAGTTCGTTCGTACACAGATAACTGCCAGAGGACCAAACCGCTTCAATACGGGTTTCCCCGCATTGACCCCAGCCGAAATAGGTTTCGGTGAAATCAAAAGCTTATATAGTATATCATAACTTGAAACAAAAATCAAGTCTTTTTATAAAACTTTTTTACCAATTCCAATCGAGATTGAATTTTGTTGTCAACGAACGATAGATGAACATTCTTGTACTGCCGTCTGCATACACAAAATATGCACCAACATCGTCTTTCTTATCGCCATTGAAGTCGCCCGATACAATTCGATTGTTCATATTGCTTGACGGGAAACCGCTCGACATATACCAATAGTTCCAGTCGAGTGTGAACTTACTTCCTGTTGAACGCCATACAAACGCACGGGTTTGACCATTTCCGTAGTCGTAGAACGCACAAACATCGTCCTTTTTGTCGCCGTTGAAGTCGCCTGCTGTTACTCTCGTTGTTATGCGGTCAATATAGAAACCGCTCGACATATACCAATAGTTCCAGTCAAGTGAGAACTTGTTACCTGTCGATTTCCAAACAAATGCTCTCGCTTCGCCTTTGCCGTAGTCAAAGAACGCACAAATATCATCTTTCTTGTCGCCGTTGAAGTCGCCTACTGTCACTCGGTTTGTTATATTAGAAGCAGAGAAGCCACTCGACATATACCAATAGTTCCAATCGAGTGTGAATTTGCTACCTGTTGAACGCCACACAAACGCACGAATTTCGCCTTTGCCGTAGTCATAAAATCCGCAAATATCATCTTTGCCGTCGCCGTTGAAATCACCTGCGACAACTCGATAGTCAAATTTATCGGCATAAAATCCACTGCTCATATACCAATAATCCCACATAAGTTTAAATCCGCCGCCTGTTGAAATCCAAACAAATGCACGGGTTTGACCTACACCATAATCGTATAATGTGCAAATGTCATCATAGCCGTCGCCGTTGAAGTCGCCCGATACAATTCGGCTTTCCATTTTTGCAAGATAAAATCCGCTACCGGAGTTCCAGATATTATTAAGTCGAACAAATTTCGAGCCACTCGAATACAATCCGTCAATCGAAACGGTGTTATCGCCTTCGGCTCTCAAAATTGCGGTATCTGTTTTGCCGTCATGGTTGAAGTCGCCCGATACGGTTTGATACGGATTTTTTGCTTTCGGAATGACAGGTGGAGTTGGTTTGACATAAATCATATAGGTCATTTTAGACCAACCACTGATGCCGTTATAGGTAACATATCCCCATACTCCGCTCGTTTTGCTTACAGTCGCCATATCACCCTCAGGTATTTCGCCAAGGACACTTCCCCAGTCGGACGCAGACGAGCGAATATTCAAGCCGCCACTTGCGATAATTTTATACTCCCCAAGTTTGAATGTTGGTGATTGACCGCTGTATTTAGGCCAGTAATCTATTTTAGCGTAGTTGCCACGCTTGTCCGAAACGCCCGTATTATAACCTGCGGGAATTTCAAAATTGTAGCACCATGTGTATCCTGCTGTGAACGCACCTTCTGCCGTATTCGGAACAGATTTTAATGTTTGATTTGTTTTCGGGTAGCTTGTTTCCAACTCATATTTTAAATATTGAAGTTGTCCTTCAAGCGACTTATAATCAAGTTTCTTTGCTGTGCAATAATTTACAAGGTCGGTTCTTCTTCCGATTTTTGAAGTTCTCGGGCTGTTTGTCCATTGGCAGATACCAAATCCACCACCCGACTCCCAAGAATATCCATATTCGATAAGAGTTGGGTCAAACTCGGATTCACATTCTATATTTGCGAGTACACCACAAGCACCCGCCATATTATATCCCATTTTTGTTGTGAGAAAATTATATATGTATTTCTCATTTATTTCTGTTGTTGATGAAGCTGACACTCCAACCGCAAGCGTTGACATTATAGCCAAAGAAATAAGTACAGATATTATCGAACGAATTATTCGCATAATAAAGTTGTCCTTTCTTTCGGTATCAATTTTGTAACTATTACCTTATACATAATAACATATTGTAATAAATTTGTCAACATAGCACGGCAGATTGCTAATATTTGCAATGTTTGACAGTTTTTTACTTATGAGAAACATAGATGTTCGTTTCCCACGCAGGGATATATCTATGATGACGAAGATAGATTTTACTATCTTTAAGCCGACTGCCGAGCAAGTTTACAAGGTCGAAAAAGTCATTGGTTTTATGGTATGCGCTGACGCACATCGCAGGTGACTGCTCTGCAACAGACTGCATACCCGAAATTGCCTCGAACTCTGCACCCTCGACATCCATTTTGACATAGTCCACTTTTGAGCCGAGCAGGCACGCAAAATTATCTATGCTGTCTGCCAAAACCTTGTTCTCGTTGCCACTTGATGCGTGGGAATTTCGTGAGCCTTCGCTCGAAAAATCGAGTTCGCAATAGTGCGACCAAACCGCTTTATTTATAGCGGTAAATCGGTCATCGTCATTCAACGGACAACGCAACAACTTTTTATAGTTTTTGGCATCAGGCTCTACTGCGACTATGCCCTTGAAATCGGGATACATTTGCGAAAACTCTATCGCCGTATCGCCGTCATAAGCGCCTAAATCGAGAAATGTTGGATTGCTCGACAGGTTCAGCAGACCGAATGCCTCTTCTCGCTCGGTTTCGCAGTCCAAAAGTGGCTTTATTTCGCCCGTGTACTTATACTGCAAAATACAGTCGAAAACATATTTCGACTGCTCGTCTGCGAGTCGCTCTCTCGCAGATAAAATGCTGTTTTTATTATCAAGTATCGCTTGTTTGTCGAGTATATCCCCGCCGAAAAGTGGCATATCGGGTGCGTAAATTTCACGCTCTTTTGAGATTTCGATAATACGCTCAACCATATCGTCACGGAACACCGCAAAAGACAAAAGCACAATGCAATCGGGGAATTCCGCAGTCACATCTTCATAACTGCGAACTTTAAATCCATGAAAACTGCGGTCACGCACAAATCCGCTTGACGCAAAAAGACCACTTATTTTTATATCGTATCTCTCGAACAAAGCGAAAAGTTTGTCCGCTCCGTCACCTGTGCCGTAAACCACTATCGGTTTATCAGACTTCGAGAGTTTCTCCCACAAAAATTCATTTTTTTCAAAAAAATTCATAGTATCCCCAATATATAAGTTTTTTTACTATTATAAACCGTTATATAGCGGAAATTGTTAAAAAACTATGGACAAATCAAAGTTGTTGTAGTATAATATACTTAATTGTAAATTGGATTTTTATGTTTTGGACTGTTTTTGTTTAGGTTCAAAATTTTCGTGTTTTTATTTCTTGTTCATGGAGAGTGAATAAATGTCAAAAAAAGAGAAAAAGGGGTTTAATCCAAAAAGCCAGATTACGGGCATCATCGTTTTGGTTCTTTTGGTTATTTTGACCTACTTTATTATAAGACTTAATGTCAGCGAAATAAATTTTGTCGGTGTTAAAAACACCTGGCATAAATTTAATCCTGTATATGCTATCCCTGCGGTAATTTGCCTGCTCGGATATATCTTTTTCGAAGGCAGAGCAATGTCGGCAGTAGGCAAGCCGTTTGGACTGAAACTCGGCCCTATCAGAAGTACGGTTTGTGCATGTATTGAATTGTATTTTTCAGGTTTAACTCCGTCTGCTACGGGTGGTCAACCTGCGGTTGTATATTACAACTCTCGTGACGGCTTACCTGCTCACAAAAGTACGGCAATGCTGATTATGAACACGATGCACTATACACTTGCAATGTTCGTTTTGGCAGTTGTGGCGATAATACTCAGACCGAATTTGTTCTTTTCGCCCGAAACCACTTTCAATGGTGGTGGCGAGTGGTTTTTCCCACTCTTGATTATAGGCACAATTCTTAATTTTGGATTGCTCGCAATCTGCCTTATGCTTATGTTTTCGCAGAAACTGGTGCGACGCATTTGCGGTGGCGGTTTGAAACTGCTTAAAAAGATGCACCTTATTAAGTCTTACGAAAGCAAAATGCAGAAACTTGAAGAAAGTCTTGATTCATACAGTTCGTGCGTTCTTACTTTTAAGTCGCATCCACTTGCTCAAATTCTTTGCCTCTGCCTTAATATTTTGCAACGTCTTTGCGTGTTTGCAATTCCGTTTTTTGTTTATCTCGGATTTAATCCCTCGGGTATGACAACAAGCGTGTTAATCGACATTCTTTGCATTCAAGTGCTTTCTGCTCTTACTGTCAGCACCTTACCTATTCCGGGTGGCGTTGGTGCATCGGAACTCATTTTCATTTCACTTTATTCGAAATTCTATGCGCCTGATATGATACAATACGGTATGTTGTTTTCAAGATTTTTCATCTTCTACCTTTGTATGATTATCTGCGCTGTCGTTTCCATTGGAAACCATTTTAGAATAACAATTCTCAATCGGAGGTAACCGTTTTGATAGGAGTTTATAATTATACTGTTATTGCCACTCTCGTTAGTGCGTTTTTGGCTGTTGTCGGAATTAGGGGCGTTTTGGACGGAAACGCTTTTTGTGCAATTCTTTGCTTTATGTTGTCGGGCTTACTCGATACTTTTGACGGTCTTATCGCTTCAACAAAAAAGAACCGCACCCAATATCAGATGAAGTACGGAATTCAACTTGACTCGCTTTGCGATGTTATTGCTTTCGGTGTTTTGCCTTGCTTTGTAGGCTACGGCGTTGGTATGAAAAGTTGGTGGTATTTGCCGATTTTCGCAATCTATCTTGTTGGTGCAGTTTCAAGACTTGCTCACTTCAATGTTCTTGAAGAGGAACGCAGAAAGACTACTAACGAACGCTTGAAATATTACACAGGCTTGCCTGTTACGCTCTCTTCGGTGTTCCTGCCTGTCCTCTGCCTTTTGAGATATGCCTTTGGCGACAAGTTTCAATATTTTTTCGCTATCGCAATGGCAATCATTGGTGTGCTTTTTATCTCTAAAATTAAGATTAAAAAGCCGAGCTACAAACGTGTTTCTATCTTGGTTGTTTTCTGCGTTTTGGTTTTCGCAGCAATCATTGTTTTAAGGGTTATCTATGGCTACTAATAATCAAAATCCGTCATCGTCGCTTCGGTTTCTATACCGAACTACGATTGGCAGAATTATATTAAAACCTTTGACGTGTCGTCCCATATCAAAACTTGGCGGCACGTTTTTTTCATCAAAAATGTCAACTCGTATGATAAAAGGTTTCATCGAAAAAAACAATATTGATATGTCGCAGTTTGAAAATCGTGAGTTCAAAAGCTACAACGACTTTTTCACGAGAAAACTGCGTGACGGCGCAAGAGAAATTGATATGTCGCCCGATGCTTTGATAAGCCCTTGCGACTCTCGACTTACTGCGTATAAAATTGATGACAGACTGCGTTTTTACATCAAAGGTCGCAAGTATTCGTTGCGTGAATTTCTCGGTGGCGACAAAATTGCAACCGAGTTTTCGGGCGGTTTGTGTTTGGTTTTTCGTCTTTGTGTTGACGACTATCACAGATACTGCTATTTCGACTCCGGCAAGTCGCTCAAACGCAGATATATCAAGGGTAAGTTCCATACCGTTCAGCCGATTGCACTCGAAAGATACAACTACTACCACGAAAATGCTCGTGAATATGAAGTAATCAAGACCGAGAATTTCGGACTTGCCGTTCAGAGCGAGGTTGGTGCATTGATGGTTGGAAAAATTGTCAATCACAATCTGCCTTCGTTCAAGCGTGGCGACGAAAAAGGCTATTTCGAGTTTGGCGGTTCGACTATCGTGGTTTTACTGAAATCAGGTAAGGCTACTTTGCGTGACGATATTGTCAAGGCGTCGCAGAAATTCGAGGAAACACGAGTTAAATTTGGCGAAAAGATTGGACAAAGTGAAAGGAAATTCGCAGATGAACAACAATAAAAAAGGATTTGTTATTGCAAGTATTTTCGTTGTCGTTTTGGCGATTATATTCGGTGGGATTGGATATATTATCTATAACTCCCCTGCTCGAACAATTTCAACCACGGGTGGCAACTATACTGCTAACCTCATGAATGACGGCAAGTTGCTCAAAGACAACGAATATATGTACTACTCAAACGGCGACGGTGTTTGGTGCATCAAAGAAGACGACACAGAAAAAGAACAGATTTCCAAAACGGGCGGTAGTTTTCTTCAAACAGATGCCGGTGGATATTTTTGGACAGATAATGATAAGTTGATTGGCTCGACTATATTCGGTCAAAATCAAAAGGTTATTCTCGACTATGCGAAAGAGCCGTATATCGTTGGCGACAGAATTTACTATCTCGACCGTGACGGTTATCTCAACAAATATATGTCTTGGAATGGCGAAATCCGCAAGATTAACATCAAACCTGCGGGGCAGTTCATTGTTTATGCCGCTCAAATTTACTATGTTGCAAGTGACGGTTACATTCATCGTTGTGCGCTTGACGGAAGCGAAGACAGTCAGATTAAAGACCTTCGTGCCGAGAAGTTTTCGATTGACGGTCAGTTGATTTATGCGCTGAATGACGGCAAAATTTCGATTGCTTCAATTAGTGGCGAAAACACGGATGTTAAGATGCTTTGCAAAGCCGATATGTTTGCAGTCAATAACGGTTGGGTGGTTTACAATGCAAACGGCAAATGTTGGCTTGGCGAGATAAACAGACTCTTCACAGAAGAAGGTTACAAGCCCGAACAACTGCTCGACCACAATGCCGACAACATTCAAATTGCTCCCGACAACTTCTACGTCTTTGACGGCAAAGCTATCCACAGATTGCCGTTTGAAGTTGGCAAGTTGCAAGATTTTATAAAATAATTCCATATAAATGAATAATCTCCTTTTCATCAGGTCAATAATGTGACTGATGGAAAGGAGAATTTTTTATGTCTTTCAAAATAAATACATTCGAAAAGGTTCTTTGTGTACTTATGGTTCTTGTTTTTGCGTGGTCGATTGGCAGTTTTGCGGTTGGGTGTTCCCGTGTTAGACAAGATGTTTTGCGACTGCATGTTTTGGCGAACTCCAACTCGACTGCCGACCAAAGCATAAAACTTAAAGTTCGTGATCGCATACTTAAAGAAAGCGAAAATATGCTTTGCAAAATGGCAGACAAGCAGACTGCCATTTCCGAAATCAACCGTCATCTGCCTGATTTGACTGTTGCCGCAAATGACGAACTGAAAAAACTCGGTAGCTCGGACACAGCCGAAGTCAGTTTCGAGAAAACTTATTTTGAAACAAGGCAATACGAAGATGTTACCCTCCCTGCCGGAGAGTATGACGCTTTGCGTGTGAAAATCGGGTCTGCACAAGGCAAAAACTGGTGGTGTGTGCTTTACCCGCAGATGTGCGTTGCGTCTGCGTCTGCTCGTGACGAGATTGACGAAAAACTCGACAAAGACGAAGTTGACCTTGTGACAAACGGTGAGAAATACCGAGTTAAATTCTTCGTTATTGAACTTTTCGAGCGAATTAAAGAAGTATTTTAACGAAGTCGGACGGAGTTTTTGCGACAGCGTCTGCAAGGTTGAACGAATGTCTTGATTCGGGAAATCCGTATGCTGCACCTATTGAAGACATCGCATTTGCACGGGCGCCGATTATATCGTAGCCTGTATCTCCAATCATAACGCAGTTACTGTGGTCAAGCGGTTTTATAGCACCCAACACCCTTGCGATTATCTCGGTTTTGCCACTTTTTAGACCTTCATCTATAAGTCCGAAAACCTGTTCGAAACAGTTTGGGAAAGCCTCGTTGACAATCTGCCTTGCAAAATGCTCCGGTTTACCCGTTGCAACAAAAAGCCTTTTGCCCGAGTTTTTTAGCGATTGAAGTACATCGACAATGCCGTCATACGGCTTATACATCTTAACGCCTTTCTCGGCATAATGTTCCCTGTAAATTGCGACTGCCTCCAATGCGTCTTGCTCATCAAGTCCGCAATATTTCATAAACGACTGCACAAGCGGAGGTCCTATGAATGCACGAAGTTGCACATCTGCCATTGGTGGCAGTTTCGTTTTTTCGAGTGCATATCGAGCTGATGCAAAAATTCCCTCGGACGAGTCAATCAGCGTGCCGTCTAAGTCGATAATTATTACTTTTTTATTCTTCATAATCTATTCGGGGAAATTGAATGTTCTGCAAAGCCAATTCAAGCACAACTCGGTCCACTTGTTATAGCCTTCCAGCTTCCAGTTTGTGAGCATTGTTCCAAGTGCTCCACCGTGATCGCCTTCGGGGAAAATGTGGAGTTCAACCGGAATATTATGGGCAACCATTGCCTGTGTGAATGTGAGCGAGTCGGTCACGGGAACAAGGCTGTCGGCTTGTGTGTGGAAGATGAACGCAGGCGGAGTGTGGTCGCCAATGTTATTAGCACAGTTAAGCAACTGCTCTCGCTGAGTTTCATCAAGAGTTCCCGAAATGTGTATGCCATCTTCTCTCTCGCTTTTGTTTATCCATGCCGTGCTCAAAAC
>CADBMQ010000168.1 GCA_902795765.1 Oscillospiraceae bacterium
AATGCAGAATTGGACTTTCGAGCGACAGAGTGACGGAAGTTACAAAATCCGTTCGGACTATGACAAAAAATACCTTGCAACAACCAGCACATCTCCAACGGCAAATTCGGGAGTTTGTATGCAAACTTCGAGTAACTCTCAGGCGCAAAAGTGGTATCTGTTCAAACTTGACGACAGAACATATATAATTAAGTCGGCTTGTGCAGATTTGGTGTTAAGCAATTTTGAAGGTGCAAATAACGAAGAAATGCGTATGAAAAAGTGCTTGTTTGATGATAATCAGGAGTTTTATATTGTAGCAAACACTTTTGAAATGGATTTGTACGAAAATTATCTTAATAACAAAGATTCGATTTTCGCAAAAACTATTTTGGAAAAACACCCGCTTGCGTCTATGACACAAATCAATGCTTGTGTCTATGCAATGCACGACTTTGCAAGTACAAGAACTGACGGTTGGCGACAATTCGTTTTCAAAAGCGAAGCGCTTGATTATATGGCGAAGCTCAACTACGATTTCCCGACAGTTTCGGGCGACTTCAACGGTGACGGCTACGATGATGTGGCGCAGTTCACGATGACGGAAGGCAACAATGTAAATATTGATGTTATGTACTCGGGTGGCGATTCGTTTGTGATGATTCGCAATAGATGGCAGTCGGGCGTGGGTTGGAATGTCGGTATGTTCACGCATAGAATGATTGCCGGCGATTTCAATGGCGATAAAAAAGACGATATTTGCGCATTCTATGACTACGGCAAGGGCAAATGTCGAGCATTCGTTTGGCTTTCGACCGACAAAGGATTTAAGCTCGAATGGAATTTCTGGCTTATGGATAGCGGTTTCTACGCAAATAATATCAACGACCGAGTTGTTGCGTGTGATGTCAACGGTGACGGCAAAGATGACCTTTGTGCATTCTACGACTACGGCAAGGGCGAGTGTCGAGCATTCGTATGGCAGTCAACGGGCAGTAATTTTAAGATGAATTGGAACTACTGGTATATGAAATCGGGATTTGATTCGAGCAGAATTAACACTCGTGTTGTAACAGGTGACTATAACGGCGATAAGAAAGATGACATTTGTGCATTCTACGACTACGGCAAAGGCGAGTGCAGAGCATTTGTTTGGGAATCGACAAACGGCACTTTCTCGCTCAAATGGAACTATTGGTATATGAATAGTGGCTTTGATGCAAAGCGTCTCAACGGCAGAGTGACCGCAGGTGACTACAACGGCGACAAAAAAGACGATATTTGCGCATTCTATGACTACGGCAAGGGCGAGTGCCGTGCGTTTGTTTGGCAGTCAACGGGTAGCACTTTAAAACTTAACTGGAATTGGTGGTATATGAAGTCGGGATTTTATTCGGATAACCTCACAGGCAGAGTGGTATCGGGCGACTTCAATGGTGACGGCAAGGACGATGTTGGCGCATACTACTGTTATAGCGCAGGTGCAGACCAAACAAAGGGCAGAATGTTTGTCTATCAGTCATCAGGCAGTAACTTCAACTTAAAGTGGAATTGGTATTTCGGATAAAGGAGAAAAAATGACCTACGAACAAATTACACAGGATACTGCAATAAAAACATATATCGAACAAGCAGATGCCTCGCTTATCGCACTCGGTTTTACCGAGCACAGTTTCGCTCACGTGACAAATGTAGCCGAAAAAACGGGATATATTTTGAGTACACTCGGCTACGATGAGCGATTGGTCGAACTCGGAAAAATTGCGGGGTATCTTCACGATATCGGAAACCTTGTCAACCGAGTTGAGCATAGTCAGAGCGGAGCGGTTATGGCATTCCGTCTGCTTGATAAAATGGACTTTCCACCTGACGAGATTGCCTTAATCACAACTGCGATTGGTAACCACGATGAGGGAACAGGCTTGCCTGTCAATGAACTCTCGGCGGCATTGATTTTGGCAGATAAGTCGGATGTGCGTCGCAGTCGAGTTAGAAACGCAGATGTGACTAATTTTGATATTCACGACCGAGTGAACTATTCGGTTAAGAAATCGGAGCTGAAAATCAACGAGGCACACACGATTATCAAGTTGAAATTAACTGTCGATACGCATTTTGGCTCGGTTATGGACTATTTCGAGATTTTTCTCGAAAGAATGATACTCTGCCGAAAAGCCGCAGAAAAACTCGGCTTGCAGTTTAAATTGATGATAAACGAGCAACAACTAATTTAATATAACGCAAAAACTCCCCTTACGGAATTTCCGTAAAGGGAGTAATTTTTATTTCTACAACTGCTCTCGAACGGTTTTAATAGCGTCAACAAGTTGTTGTGCTGCTTCTTCAAAGGTGCAACCTTTAAGTTGAGTCGCCGCCATAGTTTGATGACCGCCGCCGCCAAGCTCCTCCATAACGAGCTGCACATTAAGTGAGCCATACGAACGAGCCGAAATATTAACTGCACCGTTTTCGCCAAACATAACGAATGACGCACTAACACCTGCAATGGTCAGCAGTTCGTCTGCCGCCTGAGCCGCCGCCATTCTGACTTCGGCAGAGTCGCCGTCAGCAACCGAAATTGCACAGTCCCAAACCAACTTCGCACGAGAAACAATTTCAGCTCTCGCACGATAGGTGTCCATAGTATCGGCAAAAAATCGCTTAACTTCAACAGGGTCGCCACCACAAACACGCAAAAACGCAGACGCCTCGAACGTTCGGGATGATGTACGCAAAACGAAGTTGCGAGTGTCGAGCATAATTCCTGCAAGCATACACTCTGCCTCTGTTTTGCCGATAATACTTGTTCCGATATACTCAATCATTTCGGCAACCATTTCGCAAGTACTTGATGCGATTGTATCGTGGTAGAATAAGATTGCATTGTCAATGCAATCGGTTGATTTACGATGGTGGTCGATAACAACAGTTGTTTTCGCCTTGTCGTAAAGTTCGGGACATTCGACAGTAATTCGTCTGTGAGTATCAACAACGATGAGCAATGTATCTTTGTCGATGATTTTGAGTGCCTTTTGAGGAGAGATGATATAGTCTGCACTCTGCTCAAATCCGTCAACATAAGCGATGAGCGAACTTGCAAGTGTTTTCTCACGGGCAAGCACAATATTTGCAGGTTTTTTGAGCTCACGAACAGTCTTACAAAGAGCAACTGCCGCACCAACGCAGTCCATATCCGAATAGGAATGGCCCATAATCAAAACTTTTTGATTTGCGGAAATCATCTTTTTCAAAGTTTCTGCAACAACTCTTGTACGCACACGAGAGTTGATTTGCGCCGCTTGTTTAATACCACCGAAGAACTCGTAATTATCACCATTTTTGATGACTGCTTGGTCTCCGCCACGGCTTACAGCCATATCAATCGCAGCATTCGCCTCTTCAACGCATTTGGAAATCGAATTGTTGTAACCAACACCGACAGATAAAGTCAGTCCGTCTTTTTCACCAAAACGCAACGAACGAACGGCTTTGAGCATCGGGAATTTCTGCTCTTTAAGTTTGCCGACAACATCTTTTTGCAAAAAGATGATATACTTGTCGGCCTCGATTTTTTGCAGATAACCTGACTGACCGATAGCACTTTCAATCTCACGGTCAATTGCAACCAAAATCTCATTTTTCTGACTTTCGGGAGCATTTTTCATCATCATATCCAATCCGTCAATTTGGATAAACATAACGCAAGTTTTTGTTGTTTCGTGAACGGACATCAAATTGCGATACGGAGTTTCATCGTAGAAAATGGATATGCGCATAGCATTTTTTCTACCTGCCGTTTTGAAGGAAGTTACTTTGTATGTGCGGTTGTCTATGCTGACAACAGAAGACTGCTCCGACATAAGATGTTTTGCGTCTTCCGTTCCAATAACGTCGCCAAGGTCGAGTCCGTAAACCTCGTCACCACCGAGAACTTTCTCGAAAAAAGTATCGTTATACCAAGAAATCGCACCAGTCATTTCAGTCACAATCACAGGCAGCGGAAACTTTGACATCTGTCTTGATGACATCGACTCCATACCCGCACTAACCGAGCTGATATACTCACGAACTTCCTTGCGGAAAGTATAAAATCGCAGAGCAGTCAAAATGGTTACTACTGCGGTCAAAACAAGTTCTATAATGAATAGTAATATATTGTAGTTTGCTGTGATAATAGTTGCAATCCAAAGCAAACCAACCAATGAAAGAATGATAATTAAAAGGCTTTTGTCTGATCTTTTGCCCATCTAAAAATTACTCCTTAAAAAGTTATTGCGTTACAGTATCGGGATTTTCGCTTACAAATTTGTCGAGTTTTTCGGGATTTTCAACCTGTCTTTCTCGCCTCCACGGAGCGAGTTTATATTTTTTACCCGTCAACTCTTGAACAGCTTCTCTGACAGTTTCTTTGTGACGCGCATTTTGGTTTACCAGTCCCGAAAAATCGGGACTCGGAATATCAAGCAGTAAAAAGTCGCCCGAAACAAATGCTTTCGAGTCGCCAAGGACATTTGCAAGCATTTGCGATTTTACATTGATTTTTTCGAGAGCCTCAGGCCAACAGTCAAGCTCAATCGCCTTGTCGAAATCAATTTTTTCTCGAATAACGGGTTGCTTTGATTTTTTCGGTTGCTTTGGCTTTTCGACAGTTTGAGCTGTGCGATTATCCACCACAGTTTTATTTGATTTTATATCTTTGAGTGCAGATTCAAGTTCGTCAATTCTCAATTTAAGCGACTCAACTTCTTCGTTCGACACACTCGAATTTGCAATCTGTTCTACCTTTGGTGTGGAGTCGGCAATGCACATTTTCATAAGTGTTGTTTCCATAATAACACGCTGATTTTTGCCTTGCTTCATCAACTTCATACACTCGCCCAAAAGTTCAGTAGCCTTTGTTGCGTGTTCAAATTTCGTAACTTTTGCGACTTCGCAAATTCGCTCTATCTCATTTGGAGATTCATTTATCAAGTTAGACGGATTATCGACTGCCTTCGCAACCATAATGTTACGGTAGTATTCGGTAAGGTCGGTGCACAAACGCATCATATCGCAAGAATGCTCATACAGGTCGGCAATCAGGCGGAGGAGCGTTGCAATATCGTTGTTGCGAATAGCCTCGTCAAGTTTGAAAAGTGAATCTCTGCCCGTAAGTCCAACGGCATTGGCAACGATTTCGACCGTGATTTTCTCGCCTTTACTTCCACACACATCAAGCATCGACAACGCATCACGAAAACCACCGTCCGACAATTTTGCAATAAGAATTGCCGCATCGTCCTCGATTTGCATATTCTCACACTCGCAAACGTATTTCAATCGGTCTGCGATAACATCTGCCGGTGCACGATTAAAGTCGAAACGCTGACAACGGGAGAGAATGGTCGCAGGAACTGCTTGAACTTCGGTTGTCGCAAGAATGAAAATCACGTGAGCAGGAGGCTCTTCGATAGTTTTCAAAAGTGCGTTGAATGCAGAAGGTGAAAGCATATGCACCTCGTCGATGATGTACACTTTGTACTTGCAAGTTGACGGAGGATACATAACATTTCCAATGAGCTCACGCATATCGTCAACACGGCTGTTTGACGCAGCGTCCATTTCGATGACGTCAATATTAAGTCCGTCCGTTATCGAAACGCAGTTTGGACATTTGCCACAAGGGTTGCCGTTTTCGGGATGTTCGCAGTTTACTGCTTTTGAAAGAATTTTTGCGCTCGAAGTTTTACCCGTACCACGAGAGCCTGTGAAAATATATGCGTGTGACGGCGTACCCGACTCAATTTGTGAGCAGAGAATTTTGGTTATATGATCCTGACCGCAAACTTCGGTAAACGTCTGCGGACGGTACTTACGGTATAACGCTTGCTTCAATGCAAAAACTCCAATCTTTATAATAATAGGGCGGCTCGTACCAATAAGTCTGCGGACGAGCAGGCTGATCTGCGGCACACAGTCGCATCCGCTTAATGCTGCTCGGTTCCCCGCCTGACATGGTTCGCGGCGGCCTGTCGCACAGGACCCGACCGTCCGCATACTTAAAAGTACAAACCGCCCATATAAGCGTAAAACACAATAATATTATATCACAGTGATTTTAAAAATACAACCCTTTTTTTGAGTTGCAGAGGTTATTTTCGCAGATATTTGGCATAAATCGATATCTTTTTGCAAAAGTTTTTTCGGTTTTTACAAAAAATTGCTTGACAATTCGCAAAAAGAGGGTATAATATATATTGTTGTAAATGTAGCGGAATAGTGTAACGGTAGCACGACAGACTCTGACTCTGTTTGTTGGGGTTCGAATCCCTATTCCGCTGCCAAAAGAAAAAAGACACTCGTATG
>CADBMQ010000169.1 GCA_902795765.1 Oscillospiraceae bacterium
CTCCATTTTAGGCATTTCAACGCCATAGGATACATCTGTAAAAATCTTGTCGGCAACATTCTCATATTTAGATTCAACAAAATTTTCTTTTTTCAAGTCGAACTTTTTCTTGCACATAATCATGATCATCGCTGCGATACCGACCATTTCTTTGTCCAGTTCAACACCGATATAATTTGCGGCATCGTTGTAGAGAGCCGATGAAAACATGCCACAACAACAGTCCATAAATGTTTCTGTTTTTTTGACATTTAGGATTTTCGCAACCATTTGTTGCAAACTTTGATTAGTGTAATACTGATAGCTATTCTCTGTATCCTTGCTACTTTGAGGGCGTGAAATCAAGTCTGCTAGACTTAAAGCATAATCATCAGCCGAATAGACTTCACCAGAACTTTTTGCAAAATTTTGGTTCATAATGTACCAACCATGTTGCATAATATTCTGAAATAAATCTACATCAATAATGTCTTGTTGAATATCATAGTTTTTTTTCAGTACATTTAATGCTTTTTTCAGAACATCTTCTTTATAGTCACCATAGGCAAAAAAGACCATACGAGTGAAAAGCCCCAATGTACGCATATCTTCGACATCTTTTACATCAATGTTATCCGGAGCCATCATCGCTTTAATAAAGAGCAACTTTATCAAAGTCATTTTTGCTCCCGCATACGGAACCAAACATTCACTTTCGGACAATCTATCGCTTACATCGGTTTCACGCATTTCACTTATAAATTCATCCGCAAAATTTTTCACTTCCATTATATTATCCCTCCATTCCATAGAAAATAGAGTTCATCTTTTCAGCTTCCAACGCCGTAATTTTGTTTATAAGTTTGATTTTTTTCATAGTGTTTATGAAATCCTTTCCTATTTTTTCTTGTTCCTCCTTTGACGGAAGAGGAACTTGTACATCCTTGATTGCTCCTACAGAAATTAAAGGTATAGCAGATCCCGCTGCAAGATTTTCGACCTGATCTCGATACAATTTTGAGTTCAAGAAGGCCAATAAATAAAACAAATCAACATTTTTATCCGTAATTGCCAGCGTTGCGCAAAAAGAAGAAACAATCAAATTTTCGTCTTCCTTCGTAACAACGCAGGCGTCATAAGGTGTGGAAAGTTTTAAAACCAATGTGCCATCTTTTGTAATTTTATTATCATCTACAAAATGGGTCAAGTCCATTGTTTCATTTTCACTTTGAGAGTCTTTCTCGCATATAATCGTCATTAAAGAAGATTTGTCGACAAAAGCATTAGAAATAGCCCTAGGCACTAGAACATCTGCCTTACATTTCAATTTCGGTTTACCAGAAACACATCCTGTCTCAAAAAGGTCGTCCACATCCTTCTTTTCCAATCTAGAAGTAATCTGTCCACCGACAATATCAGAAATTTCACCTAATTTTTTTTTCATCATAGTTAGCCTCCATTATGCACAAAAGTCACGGTAGTGTTTCATGTACTTTTTAGGGTCACGAAGTTTTTGCTTCTTATAATAAAAATCTTTGTTACATTCGTCTTTACGAACCATATGATAAACAGTCTCTTTTTCGTCAAGCAAACGATCGGAAAGGTCTATCAAATTTTGATCCTGAATGCAAGTGCAATGCAAATATGGATCACGTTCGTTAATTTCAGTTAATTCAGAAAAGCGTTGTTGATTGATCTTACAAACGCTCAAAATAGCATCCTTGTGATCGTGTTTTACGCGAGGAAAATAACGAGCTCTATAAGCAGCGTCCTTTCCCGATTGTGCGATTATAGGATAGCGGATTTCTAAATAATGAGATCTTCCAACATGCCCGCACTTGCAAGCCACTTCGTACATCCCATATTTGACATTATCGTTTTCCATTGTTTCGGTATCCTTTTTCAAAAACATTGGCAAATCCTCTTATTTTTTAATTTAAACAATTAAATCAGTTATTTAGTCTCAACAATCTGATTTATTTTACATGTTCAAATATAAAACTTTTACAAACCATAGTCAACAGCGATTTAACAAAAATGTTCATAAACATTCATATCAAAACTCAAAATCGTCAAAATTCTACCAAAAACGCCATTCTGATAACAAGAATTTACACAATCAAATAAAATTTCCCTTAAAATGACACAATCACCATCCTTTTGCATGACGCAAGCGAGCAACACTATCAATTACAATTAATTACAATATTATTGATTTGTAATGACATTTATAGTATATTTATTAAAAAAGGATTTGAACATGGCGACATTGCAATTAAGAGTAGATGATGAATTGAAGAAAAAATCAGACGATTTGTTCCAATCACTGGGCTTGGACACATCCACCGCTATTCGCATTTTTTTGACATTCGCTATC
>CADBMQ010000170.1 GCA_902795765.1 Oscillospiraceae bacterium
CGGTTGGGTGGCGAAAACTGCATATCACTCGGAACAGATTTTGACGGTGGACAGATGCCAAAAGGACTTGAAACGGTGTCTGAAATGCCAAAATTGTATAATATTATAACAGAATACTTCGGTAAAAGCCTTGCAGATAAAATTTTTTATGAAAATGCAAAGAATTTTTTTGACAAATCAAGAATTTTGTTATACAATAAATAAAATGGTTGTATGAAAGGAAAGTTAATATGAAGTTTACAAGTACAAGAGCAAATAAACAAATCGAGTCGGCTAATGCTATAACTCGTGGTATCTCGGAAGAAGGTGGACTTTTCGTCCCTGTTGAGTTTCCGCAGCTTGGCGCAGATACACTTGATAAAATGGTTGATATGAACTATAAAGAGCGTGCTTTTGAAGTTCTCCGTCTTTATCTTACCGATTTTACCGACGAGGAAATCAAAAACTGCGTAGAAGGTGCGTACGAAGGCAAGTTTGACAATAACATTCCTGCACCGCTTTCATTCCTTAATGATAATGCAAGCGTGCTTGAGCTTTGGCACGGTCCAACTTGTGCTTTTAAAGATATGGCGCTTCAACTTTTGCCGTATTTGCTCACAACCTCTGCAAAGAAAGTTGCAGACGGTAAAACAATGGTAATCCTTGTTGCTACATCAGGTGATACAGGTAAGGCAGCACTTGACGGCTTTGCAGATGTAGAGAACACTAAAATTATGGTATTTTATCCTGTTGACGGTGTAAGCCCGATGCAGAAATTGCAGATGACAACACAAACAGGTAACAACGTTGCAGTTTGTGCAATCAAAGGTAACTTTGATGATGCTCAAACAGGCGTTAAGCAGATTTTCACAAACGATGAAATCCGCAACTTGCTTGCAGAGAACAATATGGAATTTTCGTCTGCAAACTCAATCAACTTCGGTAGACTCGTTCCGCAGATTGTATACTATGTATCTTCATATTGCGACCTTATTAAAAATGGCAAAATCAAAGCAGGCGAGCAGTTCAACGTTGTAGTTCCGACAGGAAACTTTGGTAATATTCTCGCAGCATACTATGCAAAACAGATGGGTATTCCGATTGGAAAATTCATCTGCGCATCAAATAAAAACAACATTCTCACAGATTTTATTAACACAGGCGTTTACGATCGTAATCGTGATTTCTATACAACATCATCACCGTCAATGGATATTCTCATTTCGTCCAACCTTGAAAGACTTCTTTTCGAACTTCTCGGCAAAGATGAAGCAAAGGTTAGCGACCTTATGAGCAAACTTTCAAAAGACGGCAAATATGAAATTGATGCAGACACTCTCGCAAAACTCAAAGCAGAGTTTGTTGGTGGTTGTTGTGATGACGAGCAGACCGCTGAAACAATCAAATGGTTGTTCGACGAGTATAACTACCTTTGCGATACACATACTGCCGTAGCAGTTAAGGTATATAAAGATTATGTTGAGAAAACAGGTGATAAGACTCAAACTGTTATCGTTTCAACAGCATCTCCGTACAAGTTCTCAAAGAGCGTTCTTTGTGCAGTAGATAACGAAGACGATACAGAAACAGAGTTTGATATGACTGAAAAACTCTCAAAAGTTACAAAAACTCCGATTCCAGCACCGCTTGCAGGGCTTAAAGATCGTGAAGTATTGCATAAGAGTGTTCGTGAAAAGGGCCAGATGACCGACTTCATCAAAGAAAATCTCGGACTTTAAATTTTATAGAAAGGGGTGGGGACGATATGGCACTTTACACAATATCAGACCTGCACCTTTCTCTCAGCTCCGACAAACCTATGGATATTTTTCGTGGGTGGGAAGGATACGTTTATAAATTAAAATCAAATTGGCTTAAAACAATAACTGCCGACGATACAGTTGTAATTCCAGGAGATATTTCCTGGGAAATGCGTATAAAAGATACGTTTGCCGATTTCAAATTCATAAATGACCTACCGGGCCGTAAAATTTTGATGAAAGGCAACCATGATTTGTGGTGGGACTCGGTCACAAAAATGAACCGCTTCTTTGATGAGCAGGGATTTGAGTTTGAAATACTACATAATAACAGTATTTCGTATGGTGACTATGCATTAGCGGGAAGTCGAGGCTGGTATTTCGACGATACTTCGGCTGATACGCAGAAAATTCTTTTGAGAGAAGCCGCAAGAGTTGAGCGATCAATAATTGATGCCGAGCAGATGGGCAAAGAAGTGATTTTGTTCCTTCATTATCCACCTGCCACACTTGACGGCGATTGCGAACCGATAATGCGTGTTATTAAAGAACATAACATAAAAAAGTGCTACTACGGACATATTCATCACGCAGGTTGTGCGAAAGCGATAAACGGCGAGTATAAAGGCGTTTATTTAAGATGTGTCAGTTGCGATGTTCTGGGGTTTTCACCTTTGAAAATAGCAGAATGAAAAATTTTTCAAAAAATAGTAGCATTTTTTGAAAATTTGTGTTATAATATTACCCGTTGCGAAAATTGTATATAAAAAGCCTTGTGGCTTTTAGATGAAAGGAATGTAAACAATGAGTTTAAAATCATTCAATAAAATCGAGGAAAACAAATTTGAACTTGAAATTTCAATCGACGCTGAAACTTTTGAGAAAGCAGTAACAAACGCTTTCCGTAAGAACAGCAAAAAGTTGAATGTTCCGGGTTTCAGAAAGGGTAAAGCACCTCGTGGCATCGTTGAGAAAATGTATGGCGAAGGCGTATTTTATGATGAAGCACTCAACGATATTTATCCTGACGAGTTGGATGCAGCTCAAAAAGAAGCAAACATTGAAATCGTAGATTTCAAAAATATTGATTTCGATCTTAAATCAATCGGCAAAGAGGGTGTAGAGTTTACTGTTAAAGTAATCGTTAAACCTGAGGCTGAGGTTAAGGATTATAAGGGCATCAAGGCTGAGAAAACAGAAGTGACTGTTACAGCAGAAGAAATGGATGAAGATGTTGAGCGTCAAAGAGAACGTGTTTCGACAATGGAAAGTGTTACAGATCGTGCCGCAGCAATGGACGATATCGTTACTTTCGACTTTGACGGCTATGTTGATGGCAAGCAGTTCGAAGGTGGTAAAGCTGAAAGCTACACCTTGAAACTTGGTTCAAATCAGTTCATTCCCGGTTTTGAAGAGCAGATGGTTGGCAAGAACATCGACGAAGAGTTTGATGTTAATGTAACTTTCCCTGAAGATTACCATGCTGAAGAACTCAAAGGTAAGGAAGCAACATTCAAGTGCCTTATCCACGAGATTAAGCAGAGAGTTATGCCTGAACTCGATGATGAGTTTGTAAAGGATGTTAGTGAATTTGATACTCTTGATGAGTTTAAAGCAGACATCGAAAAGAAGATTAAAGAGCGTAAAGAAAAGGCTGCTGATAATGAGGTAGAAAACAAAATCCTCGATACAGTAATCGAAAATACAGAAGTAACAATCCCTGAGGCTATGATTGAGCAGAAGGTTGAAGAAAACATTCGTGATTTCGCTTACACCCTTCAAATGCAGGGACTCGGACTTGAACAGTATATGCAGTACACCGGTATGACTGTTGATGCTCTTAAAGAAAACTACAAAGAGCAGTCCGAAAAACAAGTTAAACTCCGTTTGGCTCTTGAAAAGATTGCAGTTCTCGAAAGTCTCGAACCTACTGATGAGGATAAAGAAGAGCAGTACAAAGAGTATGCAGAAATGTACGGAATGGATGTTGACAAGGTTAAGAAAGCAATTCCGGAAGAAGAACTCGTTAAAGACTTGCGTGTTAAGAAAGCAAGTGAGTTTGTAAAGGAAAATGCAACTATCACAACAGTTGCTGCTGCAAAAGACGCTGAATAATTAAGAATTTTAAGTTTAAAACAGTTTTGGTGTGCACATACTAAAACTGTTTTTAACTCTATTTAAGAAAGGAAAGATTTTTATGGCATTAGTACCTTATGTAATAGAACAAACAAGCCGTGGCGAACGTTCGTATGATATTTATTCTCGTTTGCTCAACGATAGAATTATCGTTTTGTCTGACGAAGTAAATGACGCAACTGCAAGCCTTGTAATTGCACAGTTGCTTTACCTCGAAGGTCAGGATTCAACAAAAGACATCAGCCTTTACATCAATAGCCCGGGTGGATCTGTAACAGCAGGTCTTGCAATCTATGATACAATGCAGTACATCAAATGCGATGTTTCAACCATTTGTATGGGTATGGCAGCATCAATGGGTGCATTTTTGTTGTCAAGTGGTGCAAAGGGTAAGCGTTACGCATTGCCGAACTCTGAAATTATGATACATCAACCGCTTGGTGGAACAAGAGGTCAGGCAACTGAAATTCTTATCCACGCAGAGCATATCAAACGCACAAGAGAGCGTCTTAATAAAATTCTCGCAGAAAATAGCGGTCAATCGCTCGAAACAATAGAAAGAGATACCGAGCGTGATAATTTCCTTACTGCACAACAGGCTGCAGAATATGGTCTTATCGACAAGGTAATGGAAAGACGCTAACTCGCAAGGAGGCAGTTATATAAATGTCGAGCAACGAGCATAACAACGTATGTTGTTCATTTTGCGGTAAGTCCGACGAAGAAGCTAATCGTATGATAGCAGCTCCGAATGGACTGTATATATGCGATGAATGTGTTTCGCTCTGTTGTGAAGTTATGGGCTTGAATGTGAATTTGCTTAATAACTCCGCAAAAAGGGAAGATATCGAAGCACAAATTGTCAACGGACTTAATAAAACACCGCATCAACTCAAAGAGTACCTTGACGAATATGTCATTGGTCAGGATATTGCTAAAAAAACTTTGTGTGTAGCGGTTTATAATCACTATAAACGAATTTTCAATATGTCATCATCAAACGATGTTGAACTCGGAAAATCGAATATTCTTCTTTTAGGACCGACAGGTGTCGGTAAAACATTGCTTGCTCAAAGTCTTGCAAAGGCACTTGATGTTCCATTTGCAATAACAGACGCAACAACACTCACAGAAGCAGGTTATGTTGGCGAAGATGTCGAGAATATTCTTCTTCGTCTTATTCAAAATGCAGATTTTGATGTTGAACGTGCTGAAAGAGGAATTATTTATATTGACGAGATTGATAAAATCGCTCGAAAATCCGAGAATACATCTATAACTCGTGATGTTAGTGGCGAAGGTGTTCAACAAGCACTTTTGAAGATTATCGAGGGAACTGTTGCCAATGTTCCACCGCAAGGTGGCAGAAAGCATCCGCAGCAGGAATTGATTCAAATTGACACATCGAATATTCTCTTTATCTGTGGTGGTGCGTTTGCCGGAATAGATAAAATTATATCGAAACGTGTCAATAAAAATGCTGCACTTGGCTTTGGTTCGGAACTCAAATACGAAAAAGAGAAAGAAGACGAACTTTTGCATCAGGTCACAAGTCAAGACTTGGTCAAATTCGGCTTAATTCCCGAACTCATCGGCAGATTACCTGTCATAACTTCACTCGATGATTTGTGCGAAGACGATTTAGTTAGAATAATGACTGAACCTAAAAATGCCATTGTAAAACAGTACGAAAGACTGTTTGATATGGATGGGGTTAAGTTGCGTTTCAAA
>CADBMQ010000171.1 GCA_902795765.1 Oscillospiraceae bacterium
ATAATCTCACTCGCTTACGGTGCGAAAACTTATAAGGTGAAGTTCGGCCACAGAGGCGGTAACCACCCTGTTAGAAATCTTGAAAACGGCAAAATTGAGATAACTTCGCAGAACCACTCATATGCCGTTGAAAACGACAGCCTTGAAAACACAAAACTTACTGCAACACACATCAACATTCTCGACAATACTATCGAGGGTGTGAAATGCGATGAAGACAAGGTTTTCAGCGTACAGTACCACCCCGAAAGCGCACCTGGTCCGCAAGATAGCGCATATCTATTTGACCGTTTTATAAAACTTATGGAGGAACAGAACAATGGCTAAAAGAACAGATATAAAAAAAGTGCTTGTTATTGGTTCCGGTCCTATCGTAATCGGTCAGGCGGCAGAGTTCGACTATGCAGGCACTCAGGCTTGTCTTGCACTCAAAGAAGAGGGCTACGAGGTTGTGCTTTGCAACTCCAACCCTGCAACTATTATGACAGATACTTCCATTGCCGACAAGGTTTATATGGAGCCGTTGACACTCGAATATGTCGCAAAAATCATTCGCCACGAGCGTCCCGATGCGATTTTGCCGGGTATTGGCGGACAAACAGGTCTTAACCTTGCAATGCAACTTGAAAAGAAAGGTGTATTGAAAGAGTGTAGCGTTGAATTGCTCGGCACAAAAAGTAGCAGTATCGAACGAGCAGAAGACCGTGAACTTTTCAAAGAGTTGTGCGAAGAACTCGGCGAACCCGTTTTGCCGTCTGATATCGCAAACTCGATTGAAGAAGGCTTGAAAGTTGTCGAAAAAATCGGCTATCCTGTTGTACTTCGCCCTGCATTCACTCTCGGTGGTACAGGTGGTGGATTTGCCGATAATGAAGAAGAATTTTTGCCTTTGATGAAAAATGCGCTCTATCTTTCTCCTGTTAGTCAGGTGCTTATCGAGAAGAGTATTAAAGGCTTTAAAGAAATCGAGTACGAGGTTATGCGTGACTCGAACGATACTGCAATCACAATCTGTAATATGGAAAATCTCGATCCTGTCGGTATCCACACAGGCGACTCGATAGTTGTTTGTCCGTCGCAGACACTCGCAAATAAAGAGTACCATATGCTCCGTGATAGCGCACTTAAAATCATTCGTGCGTTGGAAATCGAGGGTGGTTGCAATGTTCAGTTTGCGTTAGACCCTAATTCATTCGACTACTATCTTATCGAGGTAAACCCTCGTGTATCTCGTTCGTCTGCACTTGCATCAAAAGCGAGTGGCTATCCGATAGCTCGTGTTTCTGCAAAAATCGGTGTTGGAATGACACTTGACGAAATCCGAATTGCCAATACACCTGCATCGTTCGAGCCGACACTCGACTATGTTGTCAGCAAAATGCCACGTTTCCCGTTTGATAAGTTTGCAGACGCAAACAACTCGCTCTCAACTCAAATGAAAGCGACTGGCGAGGTTATGAGCGTTGGCAGAACTGTCGAAGAAAGTTTGCTCAAAGCAATTCGTTCGCTCGAAATCGGACTTACCCACTTGTATAGTAAAAAGTTCGACGATATGAGCCGTGAAGATTTGCTTGAATACATTGTCAAAGGTACAGACGATAGAATTTATGCAATCGCTCGTCTTTTGAGAATGGGAACTGATTTTGAAAGCATCACTTCTGTTACAAAGATTGATAAGTTTTTCATTCGCAAACTCCAAAATATCATTGACGAAGAAACCGAAATCAAGGAAAATGTCGGTAATATTGAGGTTTTGCGTGATGCGAAGAAGATGGGATTTTCCGATATCGAAATTGCGAAAATTTGGGATATGCCCGAAATTGAAATTTATAATTTAAGAAAAGCGAACAACATTTTCCCTGTCTACAAGATGATCGACACTTGTGCGTCCGAGTTTGAAAGTTACATTCCGTATTTCTACTCGACCTACGAAGAGGAAAATGAGTCTATCGTTTCGGATAAGAAAAAGGTTATCGTTCTCGGCTCCGGCCCAATTCGTATCGGTCAAGGTATCGAGTTCGACTACTCGACTGTTCACGCAGTTAAGACAATTAAAGAGTCGGGTTACGAGGCTATTATCATCAATAACAACCCCGAAACCGTTTCAACTGACTACACCTGCTCGGACAAACTTTATTTCGAGCCGTTGTGTGTTGAAGATGTAATGAACGTTATCGAACTCGAAAAACCCGAAGGAGTTATCGCAACTCTCGGTGGTCAAACTGCAATCAACCTTGCAGAGCCACTCAAAGAGCGTGGAGTTAAAATAATCGGTACCGACTGCGATGCTATCGAGCGTGCTGAAAATCGTGATTCATTTGAAAAATTGCTCTCAAACCTTAATATTCCGCAACCAAAAGGTCAGGCAGTAACTTCGATTGAAGCAGGTATTAAAGCGGCAGAAGAAATCGGCTATCCTGTTTTGGTGCGACCGAGTTTCGTGCTTGGCGGTCGTGCAATGCAGATTGTTGCAAAGGAAAAGGCACTTAAAAACTACCTCAAAACTGCCGTTGAAATTGACGAAGACAAGCCCGTTCTTGTTGATAAATATATTCGTGGTAAGGAAGTCGAGATTGACGCAATTTGCGATGGTAAACAGGTATTCATACCAGGTATTATGGAACTTGTTGAAAGAACAGGTGTCCACTCGGGCGACTCAATTAGCATCTACCCGACTTATAGCATTTCGCAAAAGGTTAAAGATACAATCATCGACTACACCGAGCGACTCGGTCTTGGCATCGGTATAATCGGTTTGTTTAATATTCAGTTCATCGTTGACGAAAACGAAAATGTTTACATAATCGAAGTTAATCCCCGTTCTTCGAGAACAGTACCGTTTTTGTCAAAGGCAACGGGATACAGCCTTGCAGATATTGCAACACTTGTAATCCTTGGCAAGAGCCTTAAAGAGCAGGGTATAACCGAAATCTATCCGAAAGAGAAAAATCGCTACTATGTCAAAGCACCTGCGTTCTCATTCTCGAAATTGCAGGGTATGGACGCATATTTGTCACCCGAAATGAAGTCAACAGGCGAAGCAATCGGCTACGACAAAAAACTCCACCGTGCTATGTATAAAGCGATGATTGCGTCGGGAATTAAGGTGCAAAACTACGGCACAGTAGTTGTAACACTCGCAGATGAGGACAAAGAAGAAGCGCTTCCGCTTGTTCGCAGATTTTACGATATGGGCTTTAATATTGAAGCCACAATCGGTACAGCGGTATTTTTGAAAGAACACGGTATTCGTACAAGACTTCGTCGTAAGCTCTCAGAGGGAAGCGAGGAAATTCTCGAATCAATCAGAGCGGGTTATGTAAGTTACGTAATCTGTACCCGTGCTATTCTTTCGGGTATCCACTATGAAGACGGTGTAGCAATTCGCCGTTGTGCAAGCCAAAACAATATAACAATGCTAACATCACTCGATACAGTAAAAGTTCTACTCGAAGTTTTGGAAGAGGTAACAATAGGTATCTCAACAATAGATGAAGAGTAATGGAGGTATGATTATGCATTTTACGAAAATGCACGGCTTGGGAAACGATTATCTTTATGTATACGATGAAGTTCCCGAAAATATAGCCGAGTTATCAATAAATCTTTCCGAGCGTCACTTCGGTGCAGGCTCGGACGGAATGATTTACATTTGCAAATCGGATATTGCCGACTTTAAAATGCGTATTTTCAATGCAGACGGAAGTGAGGCAATGATGTGTGGTAACGGTATCCGTTGCGTGGGCAAATATGTCTATGACAAAGGCTATACCGACAAAACCCACCTTGAAGTTGAAACACTTTCGGGCATCAAATATCTCGATTTACAGGTAAGTCAAGGCAAGGTGAAAACCGTTGCTGTTAATATGGGCAAAGCAGAGCCAAAAGATAAAACGGAAATTACTGTTGACGGCGAAAAGGTGGAGTTTATCCCCGTTTCTGTCGGAAATCCCCACGCAGTTATTTTTGTTGACAGCATTGACAAAGCACCACTCACAACACTCGGCCCGAAAGTTGAAAAGCACCCGTTTTTCCCCGACGGTGTGAATGTTGAGTTCGTTGAAAAAACGGGCGAAAATGAACTTCGTATGCGAGTTTGGGAGCGTGGTAGTGGAGTTACAATGGCATGCGGTACAGGTGCGTGTGCAACTGCAATGGCTGCGATTTACAGCGGTCTATGCGACTATAACACACCGATAGCCGTTTGTCTTGACGGCGGTACTTTAAAAATCGAAATTGATACTGAAAACACAGTAACAATGACCGGCCCTGCCGAAACAGTTTATGAAGGAGAGTATGAAGAATGATAACCCCGAATATGAGCTATGCTAACTTGAAAGATTCCTATCTTTTCTACAACATAGCGCAGAAGACAAAAGCATACCTTGAAGCAAATCCGAATAAGCGCTTGTACCGAATGGGTATTGGCGATGTGTCGCTTCCGCTTTGCGATGCAGTTATCAAAGCGTTGCACGAAGGTGTTGACGACCAGGCAAACAAGGACAGTTTCCACGGCTATATGCCCGAATGCGGTGCACCGTTTTTGCGTGAGGCAATAGCGAATTACTACGGCGAAAAGGGAGTTAAACTCTCAGCAGACGAGGTGTTCGTATCGAGCGGTGCGAGTGATGAACTCGGTGATATTCTCGACTTGTTTGACCGTCAAAAATCAAGCGCATTGGTTATTGAACCGGCATATCCGGCTTATGTTGATGCAAATGTGATGGCAGGTAGAGAAATCTATCATCTGTCTTCAAGCA